>JBFYZC010000292.1:0-8338 GCA_041309705.1 Bacillota bacterium
CTTCAGTCCACCAAGCAATGCTTGCTCGGTCTGGCAGAAATGACAAATTTGTGCGACTGTTGCCAGATCTCTTGCCATCAATGCAAATGCTTTCCCATCTCTAATCTTCCTCCGACGTAACTCATCGACTGCTTCTTTATTTCTGGCATCACAGACCAGATGGTAGCCACCCAATCCTTTAACAGCTAATATCCTGCCTTCTTCCAATAACTCTTGCACTCGCTCCAATTCCTTGCCGGGGGCAATTCTTGCACCAGCCTGATTCAGCAAACTGACCTCTGGTCCACACGCCGGGCAAGCAAGCGGCTGAGCATGATATCGGCGATCAGTTGGGTCGTAATACTCTTCCTCACATTCACTACACATCTGAAACGGTTGCATTGTAGTATTAATTCGATCATAAGGGAGTTGCTTAATAATCGTAAACCTCGGACCACAATTAGTGCAATTGGTAAAGGGATAGCGGGATCTACGATCCGCAGGATTCTTCAACTCCGCGAGACAAGCTTCACAAACTGCAATGTCTGGCGAGAGCATCGTTTCAGCCCGCTGATCACCAAAACTCTCCTGAATGGTGAAATCTTGATATCCAAACAGCTCAGCTTCTTCAAGATTTATCTCAGAAATGTACGCCAGTGGAGGGGCTTCACGTTTGATTTTATAAATAAATGAATCAAGGGATGCTGTGACTCCTTCAGCTTCAATTCTAACTCCACCGGAATGATTAGCCACATAACCATTAATCTCTTCTGCTTTGGCTAAACGATAAATAAAGGGACGAAAACCGACTCCTTGAACAATCCCCTTGACCTCAATCAACCACCTTTTTACCAAAATCACCCTCCCTAGAAATTCTCACTTTACTGCTAATCCAGTCACTCAGCTCTGCTAGTCCAGCTTCAGAGCGGCAAGAAGTCTCGAAAACTATTAACTGATTATTAATTGCGTGCAGATCATCATAAAACTCCTTTAGATCAAAGTTGGTATAGTAGAGCAGATCCATTTTATTTAAGATGACTACTTCAGATTTTTCAAAGATTAATGGATATTTTAGGGGTTTATCATTGCCCTCGGTTACACTAAGAACTGTGATTTTAGCATCTTCGCCCAAGTCAAATTCAGCCGGACAGACCAGATTACCTACGTTTTCAATGATTAGTAACTCCAGTTGCGCTAGATCCAGCTGCTTCAAAGCCTCATGAATCATTCTGGAGTCAAGGTGGCAAGCTCCTTGGGTGTTAATCTGAACCACTGGCACTCCTTGTGCCTCAATTCTTGCAGCATCTCTGGTAGTATAGAGATCTCCCTCAATCACTGCCATTTTAAGCTTGGCTTTCAACCTATGAATCATTTGCTCTAAGAGCGATGTTTTTCCTGAACCCGGGGAGCTGATCATGTTTAAAAGATAAATCCCTCGCTCCTTTAGAAGCTCACGATTCTTGAGTGCTAATTCCTCATTTGCCTCAAGCATTTTTACTACCACTTTTATCTCTCCCATTTCACTCTCCTTCAATTGTCTCAATCAACAGCTCATAGCCGGTGAGAATATTATTACAAAATCTATGACATACCGGACATTTTTTGTTAACATGATTAATTGCAAAGATCACCTCGCAAGTTTCGCATTTAGCTGATGCTTTAACAGTGTTCAGTTTAAACTCGGCTTCTGCGGCAATAGTACCCTTGGAAAACACTTCAAAGGCAAAGCTTAGTGCCTCTGGTGATACACCAGTTAACTCTCCAACCTTAGCGGTAATGGCATTTACCTTACTTATCTTATATTCTCTAGCTTTAGCTAGGACAATTTTTATTACCTCTGCCACAATTGAAGTCTCATGCATCTTCAACCACCTTAATATAAATACTTTTCAATAAAGTTCTTTCATTATATCGAGTGAACCCTTAGTAGAGACAGGTCGCGACCTGTATCTACTAAGGATTGTTTACGAAGATAAAATGAATTAGATCTTTCGGAAAGTATTCAAATTCAATTCTTGCTTAATCAACTTTATTACCTCTGGTATCTTACTCTGAATGAGCTCGGTCATTTCCAAACCCAACTTGATCTCTTGCGGCTCAATCCCACAGATCAGCACTTCCGGGAATTGCCCCATTTGATTAACCAGCTTGATCAGCTCGAGAATCCCTACACTATGCAGCGATGAATTTTTCATGCTCGAACTACTAATCTTCTCTGGCTTAATTTTATAGATTGTTCCTGGTTCCATCCCTCCCTCGACGGCATCAATTATAATAATTTTCTTGTAATCTCTAAAGTAACTTAACATATTAAAGATAGCCGTCCCACCATCGACTAGCCGAACATGCGTGGGCAACGCTTCAGCTTGCATCTGATTGATTACATGTACTCCGATACCATCATCTTTTTGCAAGAGATTACCAATACCAATAATAGCCACCTCGTGCATCCTCATGCCTCCAATTCAATGCGTGAATTGCTGAATTATTTTTTGACTGCATCCGTTGTCCTATTATATTAAAGACTTTTAAAACTTAGCATCATTGATTTATATATAATATACTTGCATAATCACTAAATGATTAAACCACAAAAAGTAAGTCAAATTAGCATTTCACACAAGATATACTGCGCGTTAGTGCATCGCAACACTATATCTTGCATGAAATATTTGACTAAAATACTTTTTGTGGCATAATCACTAACTAACTTCATATATTTTTATCATTCAAATTCTCAATAAAGAAACGGAGTATGTCATGAATAATTCTCAAAGACCACCTTTCATCTTTCTGGAGGCAAGTGCCTGTTCTGGCGATTCCATCTCCCTGTTAAACAGTGTTGCTCCTTCTTTCACTCAATTGATCACTGAATTAGTTGAAGTACGCTTCTGGAATACCGTGATGTTTAAGCAAGGTGAAGCCGCAATTCAAGAACTCTATCGCACAGCCAATCAAGGTGACTTCATCCTTGCGGTAGAAGGAGCCATTGCCACTGCTAGTAATGGTTTATATGCGGTTCCTTTTTACGTAAATGGCAAAGCCTACACCACTGTTGAACTAATTAAATGGCTTGCACCCAAAGCAAAGTATATCATCGCTGTCGGAACTTGTGCCGCATTCGGGGGACCATCCGCTGCCAATCCTAATCTTTCGGGTAGTTATGGGGTACATTCAATCATCTCTGAACCAGTAATCAATGTCTCTGGTTGCCCGGTTAATCCAGATTGGTTTTTAGGAACTTTGAGTTATGTCATCAAAAATGGCATGCCGGAACTCGATAGTTATCAGCGACCCAGACTCTTCTACAATCGAACAGTTCACTCTGCCTGTCAGCGACGCTCTTTTTATGATACGAAAGAATTTGCAGAAAAACTAGGCGATCGCGCTTGTATGTTCTCACTTGGTTGTATGGGACCAACTACCGGTTCGGACTGTCCTTATCGTTTCTGGAATGAACATCTCAATTGGCCGGTTAAAGCCAGTACTCCTTGTATTGGTTGTACCAGAGCAGGTTTCCCCGACCAATCAACTCCCTTTTATACCCCTTTACCGCGAAAAAGAACTGCCTCAGAGGAAACATTAGGATAAAAGCTGGACTTTTGGGAAGGAGCTATTTTAAATGACAAAATTTGTACTCAGTCCAATCTCTAGAATCAGTGGTCATCTAAGTGTGTCAGTACAATTGGAAGGGAATAAAATCACTGCTGCTGATTGTTCCGGGGATCAATTTCGAGGTTTTGAGGCGATGTTGAAGGGGCATGAAGTTACCGATGCGATCTATTTCACACAACGTATCTGCGGAATCTGTTCGATGGCACATGGCTATACTGCTGCACGCTTAGTAGGAAAAATTTATGATTTAAAACTTGCGCCCGAAGTTCTCCAATTACAGCAAGCTCTCTTGGCAGCTGAATTTCTCCAAAATCACCTGCGTCATTTTTATCTACTGGCACTGCCTGATTATTTGGGCACAGAAGCACTGGGTGAGTTCAATGCTACTAATACTACCCGTTTTAGCTTTGAACAACAAAAACGCTTAATCAAAGATCAACTCTTAGCAGTGGATTATAGCCAAAAATGTCATGCGATGATTGCAATCTTCACTGGAAAGATCCCGCACCAACATGGTTTAGTGGCAGGAGGAGTCAGCGTCGCACCAACCGCTGATCGTAAGCTTCAATTTCTCTCACTTTTAGATGAGGTCACCAAGTTTATTAATAATTATATGATTCCCGATGCCTATCTCCTAGCAGAGACTTATCCTGACTATTTCGCGCTTGGGATTCGTCCCGCTCGGTTTCTTTCGTTTGGTCTTTTTGATCCCCTCTTAGGTGAGCATTTTCCAGCTGGCGTTTATCAGATGGGAAATCTCGAACCACTCCAACTTGAAAATATCTCCGAAAGTCAAGCCTTTTCGTGGTATGAAACCACTCCAACTGGCGAGTCCTTGCCTGATCCTACTAAACCAGGGGCTTACTCATGGGTCAAAGCACCACGCTACCAAAACTTCGCCTACGAAGGTGGACCATTGGCACGTAAGATCATTCGCGAAAAATCAGCTGGCAGAGAAACTTGTCAGCTTGGCACCATGGGACGTCTGTTGGCACGCGCCGAAGAGGCAGCCTTACTTGCCGCCTGGATTAAACCATGGATCAATAGTTTACCAGAAAGATTACCAGTGCTTGCCACTTCAGAACCGGTCAATTTTGAAGCTCTTCAGGCTAATGATGCTCCACGAGGACCTTTATTACACTATACTCAGCTCAGTGCTGGTCAAATCAATTCTTACTCCATTATTACTCCTTCAACCTGGAACTTCTCTGCCAAAGATGACTATGGTCAATCCGGTCCAGTCGAAGAAGCCTTATTAGAAACCCATGTCGCTAATCCAAATGAACCCGTAGAGATTGGCAGAATTATCCGGGCTTTCGATCCCTGCCTTACTTGCGCAGCACACGTAATTACTTCTGCCAATCATAAATTTGAAATACCAATCTGGAATTAAGGAGGGTCATGATGCTTGAGTTTACTTTAGAGGAGCTTGCTAAATACAATGGTCAAAACGGTCAACCTGCATATATAGCTGTAAATCAGTTGGTTTATGACTTAAGTAGTGTTTTTATTAATGGGAGACATTGTTCTTTAACTGCTGGTCAGGATGTTACGGTTGCTTTCGAGCAGCAACACGTGATGAGTATGCTGAAAAATTATCCGGTGGTTGGTCGGTTAATATTGTAAATTAACCTATAGCACCAAAAATAGGGTAAACAAAATAATAAGAGGGTGTCGCTAACTACTTTTGCGACACCCTTCTCTTCAATCAAAATATCTAACCTAGCAGTTACGAAATTGGGAGACCGTCTCCACTAAACGTTTAGCAAGATTATTTAATTCTCCGGAAAGTACCTTAATCTGATTTGCCACATTCATTTCCTGCTCCGAAGAAGCATAAACCTCTTGTGCGGCAGCTGCCGTCTCTTCACAAACTGAGTAAATATTCACAATTGACTGCATACTCTCATTTTTAATCGCATTCATCTGCATAATCATTCGATTCACATCATAGATACGGTGGATCACATTATCAGTCGCATTTAAAATATCATCAAAAGAACTTTGTGCCCCACTAATCGAGATTAACTGTTCATCAATTCCCTGATTAGCAAGCATCGCGATATGCGAGTATTCTTGAATTCTACTAATCAAAGCTTGCATCAGATTGTTAATTGAGTTTACTGCCAATTGTGACTGCCCTGCCAATTTATTAATCCCTTCAGCTACCGAAGAGAAACTTTGATTACCGAGACGTGCCGCTTCTACTGCAGTATTTAAAGCAAGTATATTTGCTTGTTGTGCAATCTCAGAAATAATATCAGTAATTCGCTGCACATCATCAGTACTATTACTCAAATTATTAATACCTTCAATAATTGACTTGGTAATCTGACCGGTTTCACTGACTTTTTGAGTTAAAGTATTTATAACTTGTTTGGATTGAAAACTTAAATCTTTAGTAAAGTCAGTAATTCGCTCTACTTCACTAGCTTTAATTACAACCAAGTCAATTTGTTGCGAAAACTCACTCATCTTCTTGGCACATTCTTCGGCTTCTTTAGCCTGATAGATAGTACCTTCACTGATCTGACCCATCGCTTCTGAGACTGCCGTCGCTGATTCGGCGGATTGAGTTGAGTTTTCTGTCAAGACACTACTGCGTTGCATGACGGTTGCAATTGCTCCTTTGATCTCGCTCAATAAACGTCCGTTCTTCTCCATCATCGTATTATAACTAGCAGCTAAATTCCCAAACTCATCGCGTGCTGTAATTGAGATTCTACCCCGGAAATCACCATTTTCAGCCTGTTTCATCATCTCGACCATCTGATTTAAAGGAGTAGAGATTCCATATGTAACAATAATTGCTGAGAAAATCGCAATCAAGCCAAAGAATCCAATCAATAATACAGTAATCATTCCCACTTGATTAGCACTCTGATAAAGATAATCAGTTGGTGCAATACTTAAAACATACCAATTTTTACCACTAACTGGAACACCATAAACTAGCACTGATTTTCCTTTAAACTTTGTTTTAAAACTACATTTAAGCGCAAACCCGCCAACCATCCCGCGTAGTTTTGATGCATCACTAATCATTGTAAAAATATCTCGATTAAGATCATCTTTAATTGGCGAAGAAACAATCTTCCCATTTTCATCTACTACAATGGAATAATTACGCTTGCCACTCTCGTAATTATTTAAAGTAGAGTTAATCGTCTTATCAAACTCTTCTTCCGGGATAACAATTACATATTGACCCAAAAGTCTGCCATCCTGATCAAAAGCTCTTTTGGCTAAAGTGAGATATGATTTACCAGTTTTCTCATCTTGTAATTCGTGTCTCCATAATAGCTTCTTATCACCTTTCAAGGCATCCTGATAACTCATTGATTCACGAAACTCTTTTTGAAGTCCTCCCTTTGTCGAACCTCCGGTATAAAGATCTAACTCCTTGCTCCGCGAGTTCAAGAGCATAATACTATAAATACTTTTATGCTCATTACGGATATTATCAAAAATACTAGTAACTTCTTTACCTTTGACAAAACGATCATATCCAGAAGTAGCGCGAACAAACTCACTAATACGATTATGTAAATCCTGTCGATTACCTAATTGTAACGGAATCATTTCATAGCTATCCATTTTAATACCAACATTAAGTGCGGTCTGATTAACTAATTCACTTGAATAAATACTAATTTTTTGATTAATTGCTTTCTTGAAACTTAAATATGAAATGATTCCCAAAACCGAGACCGGGATGATTGAGATTAACAAGAAGAAGACCATCAAACGTTTCTTAATTGGTAATGCGTTTAATTTTCCAAAAATTGACCAAGAACTAATTGCATCATAAAATTGCTCAAAAAAACCAGTTGGCTGAATTATCTTTGACTGATTATTCTTTGAATTGCTTATTCTGGTTTGAGTTGACACAAACACTCCTCCTCAAAATCATTATATCTTTATATTTGAAAACAATTTTCTTAATTCCCCGATTAAATAAATATCAATCTTTTATTTCTTCAAAAAATTATAAATCCCTTTTGATAACTGATGTTATTAATTAATATCTTAAACTATATTCTATATTTTGAATCTCATTTGATTTTCTTCAGGAGACTGAAACTTGATCCGTCCTAAAATCATTCCAAACCCTTGTGCCACGAAAATCAGTTGTGCGATAAAATTCACGAATGGTATTAAGGTGCTTAAAATCATCAAAAAAGCTCCCGCCAGAATCAGAATAATTGGATGAAATCTAGATTTCAAAACAACTCGTCCCAGCCAGAGATAAACAGGTAGATTAAGAAAGAGTGTCAAAAACAGATAACTCATTCCCAAAAAAAAGATTAGTGGCAACACTACTGCCACAGCACTACCGAAAACTCCCAAAGCAACTATTAATGCTCCCAAACTTAAAGGTATTAAAAAGAAGCTAATTGAACCAACAATCATGTTTTTACGAAAATTAGCTGCTGAAGGAGTAGTCATTTCCCAGGCAGTACGTGGAAAAAGGCGATAAAAAATCAAGGCTAGGAGCACACTTCCCACAAACCATGCGATTATCAGTAAAATTGGAATTGTTGGCATCAATAATTCTTCTGGAAAAACTTGATCATGTACAACATATTCCCCTGCCAAAGTGATTCCTTTAATCTTTCCTGGATTTCGAGTTACTCCGGTATAATCATGAATCTTACCATTAAAATTTGCTGGAGCTTGCCAAACAACTGGTACTCCTTTAACTTTAAGATCGCCCCCAATCTCACCTCCGATTTTCGCCTGG
>JBFYZC010000293.1:0-4939 GCA_041309705.1 Bacillota bacterium
CACAATTTTTTGACTGTTTTAAACGGCATATTAATCAAAAGTCATACTATTCAACTTAATTCTAATTTATGTTGTATAGGTCAGAAAGGAATCAAGATGTGGAATTTGAGAGAATTTCGTCAAAAACCAGACCGTCTTTCAGACTGCCTACCCTGGGTTGGCTTGGTTGCCCCTGGGGTAGTCTTGAATAAAGATGGTTCATTTCAGAAATCATTTCGCTTTCGTGGTCCTGATCTCGCTAGTGCAACGCGTAATGAATTGATCGTGATCAGCAGCCAATTAAATAATGTTTTTCGACGTTTACCAGGAGGATGGGCGATTTTTGCGGAGGCACAACGTCACCCCAGCCAAGCTTATCCCATTTCAAAATTTGATGATCCCCTGAGTTTCATGATTGATTACGAGCGACAATTATTTTTTTCGGCGGGGCATCATTATGAGAGTGTTTACTATTTTACCTTGGTCTATCTACCTCCGCCTGAGTCCTCTGATAAAGTGGAAAAGATTTTTATTGACCATCATACCGAACGGCTGCGTGCAACTTATGAAGTATATCTAAAGATTTTTTTGGTTGAAGTAGAACGAGTCTACCAACTTTTTGCTGAATTATTAAACAATACGACTCCTTTGTCGGATGAAGAGACCTTAACATATTTACATAGCTGTATTTCGACTAAGCATCATCGGGTAGTAGTGCCAGAGATTCCAATGTATCTAGATGCAGTTTTGGTTGATTCGCCCTTATTAGGTGGTTTTGAGCCAAAATTAGGCGAGGATCATTTAAGAGTGATTACAGTGATGAGTTTTCCTGGAGAGAGTATCCCTGGCATCTTGGACGAGCTAAATCATTTGAATTTTGAGTATCGTTGGCAGACTCGTTTTATTCCGCTTGATAAAGAAGAAGCCAAAGTGGAGATCAATCGTTATCGTAAAAATTGGTTCGCGAAGCGGAAGGGGATGGCTACTTTGCTGCGTGAAGCAGTTACGCAGAGCGAGAGTATCAATCAGGATACAGATGCGATTAATAAATCAATAGATGCTGATTATGCCGCCCAAGAGCTCTCGGCGGATTATGTTAATTATGGATATTTTACGGCAACTGTGGTGGTCTGGGATCGAGAATTGGAGAAGGTGGAGAAGAAGGTTCAGGCAGTTGAGAAAGTGATCAATAGTCTTGGTTTTACCACGATTAATGAGACTTTAAATGCAGTTGATGCTTGGTTCGGGAGTTTACCTGGGTTCTGCCGTGCTAATCTCCGTCGCCCTTTGCTAAGCTCCCTGAATCTTGCCCATCTCTTTCCGCTCTCTGCAATCTGGGCTGGACCAGAAAAGAACACTCATCTAAATGCCCCACCTTTGATGCATGTGCAGGCAAGCAGTAATCATTTTCGTCTGGATTTACATATTGGTGATGTTGGGCATACGATGATCGTCGGACCGACTGGAGCAGGAAAATCAGTCTTGCTCGCTACTTTAGCTGCACAATTTCGCAGATATCCAGAGGCACAAGTCTATTTTTTTGATAAAGGTGGTTCTTGTCGTGTGCTTACGGCAGGAATTGGAGGAGATTTCTATGATCTTGCGGATGAGGCAGAGCTGCTTTCTTTTCAACCATTAGCCAATATTGATGATGATAATGAACGCGCTTGGGCAGCCGAATGGGTCTATGATTTTTTACGAGCGGAGAAACTAACGATCACTCCAGAAGTTAAAAAGACGATCTGGACGGGACTCAGCTCTTTATCTACCGCACCACGTGAACAACGAACGATCACTGGTCTAACCTTGTTGATTCAAGATTACGAGCTCCGTCAAGCTCTAGAACCATTGACCTTGAATGGGGCTTTTGGCAAATTATTCGATTCAGAACGTGATAGTCTGAATTATGCAGCGTGGCAGGTTTTTGAGATGGAGAAATTAATGAATCTCTCTGCCGCCGTAGCTCCGACCTTGAATTATCTCTTTCACAAGCTAGAACAGCGTTTTACCGGTAAACCGACCCTGCTAATCTTGGATGAGTGCTGGATGTTTTTGGATAATCCCTTGTTTGCAACAAAGCTCAGGGAATGGCTCAAAGTACTTCGAAAAGCTAATGTAGCAGTAGTTTTTGCCACTCAAAGTTTACGAGATATTGAAAATAGCACAATTGCACCAGCGATTATGGATTCTTGTTTAACCAAGATCTATCTTCCGAATGCAAATATGGATGAGCAGAATGTTCGCATTTATCAATCATTTGGATTAAACTCACGTGAGATGGAGATCTTGAGCTTTGCAGTGCCGAAACGGCAGTATTATTACAAATCGTCCTCTGGCTCATGTCTTTTTGAGCTAGCTTTGGGGCAATTTGCTTTGGCTTATGTAGCCGCTAGCTCGAAAGAAGATCAAAATAAAGCTAAGCAAATTTTGAAAGAGTACGGGAGAGCCAAGTTTAATTTAGTCTGGCTAGAGTATAAGAGATTACCCGATTATCAAGAGTTTTTCGAGAAATTTGAAGCAAAGGAAGAGACAACATGAAAGATCGACAGTTAATTACTTTGTTTTTTATTTTAGGAGTAGCTTTAATAGTGATTGGAGTTACTGGGTTTATTTGTAAAATAATTGAGATTAATCATCAACACCAGATTGATCAGACCAAGAAAGTTCAAAAAAATTTGTGTCAGACTCCATCACCAAGCACAAATTTGGTTGAAAAATGCCTGAAAAATTAGAGGTTGAGCATGATGGAACTTTTTAGGGAGAGAGGTAAATGATGGTTTTTAAAATGATTAATTTTAAATTTATGGCTTTTATGATGATATTAATAATCACGATATTAGCAATAGCATTACCAGTAGTTGCAGCAGCAGAACAAACACAACTTAACTGTTTTGGGAAATTAACGGAACTTTTTTCAAATACTTTTACAAATTCGATTAAAAATCTCAGCCAGTTCGCAATGTTTTTGTTGATTACTTTAGCAGGAATTGATATTGTTTTAGCCATTTTATTAAATATAGATGAGATTGATTATATTAAGCTTTTGGTTAAAAAAACACTCACATATGGTTTTTATATTTGTATAGTTATTAATTATGATGCAATTATTAAGGGAATTATGGATGGATTTATGTGGATTGGGAATGAAGCTACAAAAGGAACGATTAGTACTGCCACACTTCAAGATCCAATTGCTATGATTGGCGAGGGAGTTAAGATGGGTGGGGAGATGATATCTAGTATTAGTTTTGGAGATGTATTTTCAGATTTAGGAGGCGTAATACTACTTCTTATTGCAGCATTAATAGTCATGATATCATTTATTATGCTTGGAATTGAGTTTTTTGTTACTTATGTTGAATTTTATATTATGGCTTCGCTTGCTTTTATACTTATTCCTTTTGGAGTTAATGAGCATACCAAATTTATCAGTGAAAAAGTTAATGGACTCTTCCTTACTATCGGAGCGAAATTAATGGTAATAACTTTTATTGCGGGTATTGTGAGTGAATTTGTTACAAAAAAAATGGGAGTAACAGATCCACTGGATGAAGCGCTTGGGATAGCCTGTGTAGCCCTCACAATTCTTGTTTTAACCATTAAGGTGCCTAAATTAGCAATGCAATTGATGAGTAGCGCTAATGGTGGTTTATTCTCAGCAGCTGGAGTAGCAGCTGGAGTAGGAGCAACAGCAAAAGGAGCAGGTGTAGTAGGGAAGGCTGCAGTTGTAGTAGGGAAAACTGCAGTTGTAGTAGGGAAAACTGCAGGGAAGGCTGCAGTTGTAGTAGGGAAAACTGCAGGGAAGGCTGCAGGTCTATTAAAGAAGGGTTTCGGTGGAGGAGGGTCATCATCAATATCATTAATGCCACCAGCATCGGCTAGTGGAGGAGGGTCATCATCAATGCCACCAGCATCGGCTAGTGGAGGAGGGTCATCATTAAATGTTGCTACTGCTACTGCAGCAGCAAATAGTCAAGTAAATACGAGTAATAGTGTTAAACAAGCCTCGAAAAACAATAGCTAACATAATAAAGATGGGTCTATTCCAAAAGCAGAACTTGTTTTATGGATGAATAATAATGATAGTCTCTACTCAAATATAAAGAAAGGCTGACTTTTGAGACGGCCTTTCTTTCAATGAGCTTGAAGTTCATTTTTGTTGTTTTTTCCAGAGCGT
Organism: Bacillota bacterium; assembly: GCA_041309705.1. Classification (GTDB taxonomy): domain Bacteria; phylum Bacillota; class UBA4882; order UBA8346; family UBA8346; genus JBFYZC01. The sequence goes on from JBFYZC010000293.1 coordinate 4,157, forward strand.
CATTGGATCAACATAGCGACCATCAACCCAGTACTCCAGATGTAAATGAGGACCAGTAGATAGACCAGTGCTCCCGACTAGCGCGATGGTCTCACCAGCCTCCACGTGCTGACGTGGCTTGACAAATAAGCACGAACAGTGACCATAGAGAGTATAAGTCTTTTTGCCATGCCAGAGTAAGATTACATTACCATAGCCACCACGTACCCCTGCCCAAATTACTTTCCCAGCAAAGATAGCTCGAATCGGTGTGCCGTGTTTGGCACGAATATCTACCCCAGTGTGAAATTTATGTTCACCAGTAACCGGATGATCTCTCCATCCATAGGAAGAGGTGGTAGTAAAGGCGTTTAGGGTTAAATTGCTAATTGAAAATAAGAGTAAAGCTATTAAAATCAATTTAATTTTAATTTTCATTTCGTCTCTCATAGTTTTATTTTCAAAAAATTTTTTATTCTGATTCTAACACACCATTATAACGTATTTTTACATTGTAATCAAGTGGTTGCAAAGAATTTTGTTTTCTATTCTGGCATTGTTTTCCTGAATACCTGTTGTCGTTGAAAAAATACTGTATGATAAAAAGAGCTGGCATAATACCAGCTCTTTTTTCACGTGTTTCTTAAAAGGTATGTTCATAACCAGCGACAATTATTTCATAAAAATAAGCATTTTCGAAGCTATATTTGAGGAATAATTTGCTAGCTTCACTAGCTTTACTAAAGTGATATTTTCCCTTCAGACCAAATTGCCCTTTGTCTGGACTGGGAGAATCATTTGAGG
>JBFYZC010000294.1:0-8275 GCA_041309705.1 Bacillota bacterium
ACTCTGCTCATCAGCAAGACCTGACAATCTAAGTAATGCTTCTTTGAAACCGGGATTAAAATTTGATTCAATCTCTGGAATCAATTGATGACGCAATCGATTACGATAATATTTCAAAGTATTATTAGATGAGTCTTCAACCCAGTGTAAGTTATGACAAAGAGCATACTCTCTAATTTCAGCACGTTTAACTCCCAAAAACGGTCTAATATAAAAATGCTCCCGCGAGTATAACATGCCAGTCAAACCATCCAACCCGGTACCACGAATGATGCGATACAAAATAGTCTCTGCTTGATCATCAAGATGATGTGCGAGCGCAACTTTTGTTGCACCAATCTCCCTACTAAACTGTTGAAAAATCCGATAACGTTCTTCTCGAGCTAATAGTTGCAGTGATTCTGAGCTGTTTGCCAGTTTAGCCGGAAGATCTACCGCAAAAGAAACTGTTTTTACTCCCCAGTCAGTCTTTACTTGTTCCAAAAGTTTCATTTCCTGAGCATTTTCAAGTGGTCGTAAATTATAATTGACATATACTGCCCAAAGATCTAATTCATATTCGACCAAATTATGCAGAAAATGCAATAAACAAAGCGAATCAATTCCTCCGGAAAAGCCAACAATTACTCTCTCACCCTTAGTCAGCAAATGATGAAATTTAATTGCCTGCTTTACTTGGTCAAACAAAATTTGACACCTCGAATTCCAATCCAAAAAGAATTGTTCTATAATAACCACTACCATTTTCGCCTTTAAAGCACAAATTCCTTTAATAAAATACAAAAAAACTTATTTATATAGTGACTAAATGATTTTTCCATGGTTTGTATCCCAAAAGCCGAATGTCCACGCCACTCAGAAATTTAGTTTATTTAGAAATCGATTTACAAAACGTCTGATATCACTGATAGTTCCCATCGTCTCAAAGAATTATAAAAAATGACCCGCAAACGGGTCTTAATTCATCTTGCTTGGAGCTGCAAGACAATGATTGTCAGATCATCTTTTGGTTCTAACCCTTGAAAAGAAATTGCTAAATTTAATAAATATTTTCCGAGCGCTTCCGGTCCCACTACCTCCATCTGACTAAGTGCTTCGATTAGCCAGTCTCTTCCACCTGGAATAATCGGTTTACTTTCAGTTACACCATCAGAAACCATGATAATCAAATCATTTATCTGCAATTCCAGACTGCTTTTCTCAGCATCAATTGCACTTAAAATTCCTACTGGCAACGTTCCCGAGTTAATACTCCAAACCTCTTCACCACGTTTAATATAGGTAGAAACCGAACCAATTTTTACAAATTCTGCTCGGGCATGGTGCAGATCAATTACGACCAGATCGATGGTTGCAAAAGTTTCCTCCGGCGAATGAATCAGCAGTACCGAATTAACAGTTTTAACCGCCAAATCTTGATTAATTCCAAGTTCTAAAAGTCGTTCCAGAGTATTCACTGCCAAGCTGCTTTCAGCAGCTGCTTTTGATCCGTGTCCCATGCCATCACTTAAAATGGCAATAAAATTTCCATCCTTTAGCTCACGCAAGGCATGTGTGTCTCCCGAAAATTGATTACCTGCCTTAGAAGCTTTACAAACACTGGTTTTAACGGTATATTGCGGTGCCGGGGTTAAGGAATATGAACAAAAACCTTCTTCTAAATGGCATTGCCGTTCCCAAACCTTATAATCCTTACCCAACATGGCGCTGACCATTGCCAAAGTAATACAGCGGCATTCACGTTGACGATTGCAGGCACGTTGTTTCAGCTTAATCTCCAGCATCTTCTCGGCTCCAAAAGTAGTCACCGTCAAACTTTTAATATATAAACCCATCTTATTAAAACACAGTCGGAGATTATCTTCAACTTCTTGCTTGAAGCTAATATCAGTATTAATCTCACCTGCCAGATCCTTAACAATCTCGGCAATTCCTTCCAGTTGTTTGGTAAGAAAACTCTTACTCTCAAAAAATTTTCGCTGCCATGAAAATTCAAGCTGATATTTTTCTAAAAGATGATTAATACAAGTTAATAGTTTATATTGTTGAAAACAGTTTTTAGCTAAACGTCCTTTAAGATGATTCTCATTTACTTCTCCATAAAACTCTGCGATTGAGATCAATTCAAAAATTTCACGATAAGTACTATAAAAATTTTCATTCCAACAGTTGCGATAACCACTACACTGTTGACAATTTCTCAGACTTACTTGATCCAACAAAGAATAAAGATCAATCTTAGCAGGCATTTCGGCAGCACTTGCCAGATAAAAACTCTGTGTCAATTCGATAAATAATTCACTTAAATTGTTTAACTTTTCTAAAATAATTTCTCTTAAATGTTTACGATCTTCAAATAATAATTCATTCTTTGGAGCTAATGGTGATAAATATCCCATCAAACTAATTAATAATTTTTTAGGAGTCATCATAAATAAGATTATTCCGCTCGCCCAAGAAAGATAGTGTTTAGAGATAATTAAGGGAAAATGTCGTTCCATGAGCACCAGTCCCATTCCAATAAGTGTTCCAATGATCACTCCGATTTTTCCATGTTTTTTAAATAAGCCACTACATAAACCCATCATCCCAAATAAAGCTGCAAACAGTATGAAATCTCCCCCATAAATCTTTAAAAAAGCAGCACACAAAATCCCTCCAACTGCTCCCAGTCCCTCATTACCCAAATAGGAAGTAATTAAAATTAAAAAGATCGCTCCGATCATCATTAAATCAAAAGAATAATAAGTAATTCCAGCAGTACCAGCTAAAATCATCATTAAGGTCAACAAAATCGAAATCTTGGGAAACCTTGCCTTAGATTGAATTGGATTAACCAAAACCAGTAAAAAATCTTGTAAGATTAATCCAACTAAAAAAGCCAGTCCTATTTCTAGTAGTGTTATATAGAAATCCTGTTGCCCGAAATAACCAACACAACCATGATACAAACCCCAAGTAATCCAAGTCACTGTTGTTACTTGCCAAAGTCGTTTAATCTTAATTTTTTGGTACAAATAGCTTACCAAATAAACAAGAATTAATCCACCCAAGTAACCCAGCATAAACCATAACCCTTTTATACTATAAACTCCCATAGCAATCCCTAAAAAAATCAATAATCCCTGACTTAAATTTAAAGTTCTATTTATAATAAAAAACGCAGCCCCAACTGGAAGTAACTCTCCACCAAAACTTATGCGACTCAACAAAAAAGCAATTGCAAACTTCGCGATACTCTGCGCTAAATATTTAAAATTAAATTTACAATAAAACAATCGTGAAATCCAGCGTAAATAAATACTTTCAGTAGTAGTTTTCTTCCCGTTTAATCGTTCTATCTTTTCAAACACAACTTGTCCGGGCAAGAAGAATCACCTCAATACACTTAATTTACAGCTAGAAAATATAAAAAAAAATCTCATAGATTTACAATAGTATATCATCTACAAAATTGATTGTCTGTCGTTTTTTGATACTTCATAATATTTAATTTCTACTAATTTTTTTTAAAAAGTCAAAATTAAAAATATTTTTAGCTAGACTCGACTGGATTTTTGACACAAAGTAAAATTATAATTACCAAACAAATCCATCCAAAAATCGGATAGAAGAAGGCGATTAATTCTTTAAACCCCCATCCAGCCAATAATATTCCTACTCCAACCAGAATAACTATCCAGAACCTCATTGATAATCCAGTTAAACAAAGTAAACGTTCTGCCAAACCATAAACATTAGCTAATAAGGTCGAAAAGATCTCTCCCCATAAGATTAAACCATAAATAATAAAACCTAAATTACCCATTAATTTTGAAATTTCCAGCATCGGCATTGAACTAGATTGCACATCTTTAAAATGAGCATGAATTACTAAATTGACTAGTACAGTCATTATTCCTAAAAGCAAACTCCCTAACCAGCTACCCCAGGATAAAATTCTGCAATTCCGGTAACGTTTTGCCAAAGCCAACAAAACCGGAATCGCCAACACTAAATTATATGAAGCAAATTGTAAAGCACTAATTATCCAGTCATTATTTATCATGTTCACAGACAGATTGCTATCTTCCCCATGAAAGATCCCAAATAATGAAATTAACAGAGTAAAAAGAAACATTAATGGAATAATTAACAGATTTGCTAAGATTAACCCAGGTAATCCCTGCCAAAGTACCAAAATTAAAATTAAACCCGTTAAACAAACGCCATTCCAAAAGTCTAAATTAAACATCACAAAAATCGAGCCACTGCCTGCCAGCATGATTCCGACTAAGATCAAAAAGAAGCAACCCAGTAAAAAATCCATTACTACTGCTAATCTTTTACCTAACAGATACTCCAATAATTCCTGATATGAATTTGGTTTTAAAAGAACCCCGATTTGACATACTCTAACTCCAGCAAATCCTAATATCAACAACGCCAAAAGAATACCAAAAAATCCCCACCAACCATAGACACTAAAAAATTGATAAATCTCACGCCCTGAGGCAAAACCCGCACCAATTACTGTCCCCACAAAAGTTGCAATAATTCCAGGTAAGACTAAAAAACGGTTTAAATGAGTTTTTACCAGAAAAACCACCTTCTCACTTTACGGATTGGTTTTCTAGCAATCAGATCAACTCCAGTAACATATTGACCTTGATACTCGTAGCCAATCTTCCCCAAAACCTGACCTACTCGCACTGGGGCTGTTACTTCTGAGGCAAACACGCTAATTTTAGGAACAATTAATTCCTCTTTATCTTTACGTACCTCTACTGTAAGATCATTGCGTGGATAGAGTAAGACTTTTGATTTTGAACCTTCAAGAACTTTAACCCTAGCAACGGAGCTTTTCTGACTGGCAATCCTGATGGTAGAAAACTCTTGAAAACCATATTCCAAAAGTTTGGCACAGTCACGCCAACGATCTGGAGAATTTAAAACCACTGCAATATATTGTTTCCCATTGCGAGTTGCTGAAGCAACCAGACACTTACCCGCCTCATTAGTTGTACCAGTCTTAACCCCATCCGCACCCTCAAGATACCATAAAAGACGATTGGTATTTTTAATTTCAACTTTTTTATTACGCCCCTCGAGCCACTCTAAAACCGCATGGCGTTGTTTGACCAGCTTGGCAAATTGTGGATTACTCAAGCCATAACGGGCAATCAATGCTAGATCTAATGCAGTTGTGTAATGTGAAGGAGCACGTAAACCATGCGGATTGCGAAAGTTAGTCTTTAATGCTCCAATCTCTTTAGCTTTAAGATTCATTAATTTGACAAACTCATCCATCCTACCGGCTACACCTTCAGCAACCGCGATACTGCCATCATTTCCTGATTGCAGCATCATTCCAGTTAACAACTCCTTCAAGGTTAACCGTTCTCCTTGATGCAGATAAAGCGAAGAACCAGGCGTACCTGCTGCGAACCGACTTACTTTAATCACTTGATTAAGTCTGCCTTTTTCTAAAGCCACAATTGCCGTCATCATTTTCGTAGTACTAGCTGGGGCACGTCTTAAATCGGGATTTTTCGCAAACAATACCGTCCCACTCTTAACTTCCACTAAAACACTAGCACTAGCAGTAATTTTTGGTCCGCTTTCATACTTGGGTAACAAAACCAAAGGTGGAAACTCTTCTCGAATTAAATATTGATCACCAGTTACGTTTAAGTCAAATCTTATTCCAAATAGTATTAACAAAAATAACAGTAAAATTAAGATACCAGCACCCAGATGATATTTTTTAACAATAATTAATCTCATTACCTTCACCCCACTTAATAGTTATGAGGAAGGCATGTACTTATATATCAAAAAACCTTCCTCTTCTTTGTTTGAGGAAGGTTTTTATTCTTTCAATTTTCTACCATTGTACTGTCATAAGTGAAAACATTGTCCATCAATTCAACATGTCCTGCCAGTGTCTCGATATACTCACCTTCAACCTGAAACTTCACTTTTTCGACATCTGAAAATTTGGTTAAAGTATTTACAATTGCCGCAATTACCAATGCCTCTCCACTAGCACCAACATTAAGCTCTTGAAGCTTATGATTAAAGTTTACTACTGCCAGTTTATCCTTTAAATTAAATCCCAGCACTTTCGTTTCCTTATTAAAAACCTGTTGCAAACCAGATTCATCCGGTAAAGTTGTAAAAAGTTTTTCTAAAGCTAAGACATGTGGATCGCCTGTACCATTAATCTCAGTTAAAATTGGTTTTAACACTAAATTCGTTGGATTGGATTTAATAAAATAAATCTTAGCGGTCAACTTGCCAGTAGCACTAATAGTTGGTTCTACTACTGGTAGTGTTGCGCTTAACTCAGGAGAATCTGATGGCAGCACTGTTACTGGTGATTGTTGAGGTGCGCTAGTATTCAAACGACTTGCACTCTGCTTGCCTAACCTAAAAGCAATAATTCCAATTAAGAGCAGAACACCAGCAACTATTAGCAGCATCCAAAGTTTATTTTTATTCATCGCAGCGTCAACTCCTTTAGGTTAGGATAAAATTTTTTAAAATTTAAAATTCACCCCGGCGCGATAATGAAGTTCCTCGTTATAAAGAGTGTTCACATTTAATACCAAGTCAGTTTGTTGATTAAAGCTATAGGTTAAAGAATAATCATGCAACATTTCTCCAGTAACAAACAAAATTGGATCAAGGTTCAAGCCAACCTTACCCCACTGCCAGCCAAATTTTCCGCCCAGATAAAGTTTAGCTTCTTGAGATTGATTATAATTGTTTAGAGGAGCACCACTGCCATAATCGCCCATAACCCCGGCATATAAAAATTGATTAGGATACATTTGAATCTGCAACGCCACTTGATAACGTGCCCAATCTTTACCCATATAGTTCGCATCATAAAAACCAACCAGTCTTAATTGATTTTCACCGAAAGGAATCGCAAACTCAGCTCCACCATATGGAATCACTTCTCTGTTCTCTGGTGCTTGTGCAAAATCATACGCTGCTCCAGCTTTTAAAGTTAACCACTTCCCAAAAGAATACTCAAGACCCGCATGTAAGATATCACTGGTATAATCCTGAAAATCAGCGGTAACTCCTAAATTACCTACCAAATTATAATTGAACTCAAGAGCAGACTCATTTCCTCCCAAAACCATCAGATTACCACGTTGTTCCTGATTATCAGCCAGAGTTAAAGCAGTCACTCCCAGTAACATACTTAAAGTTAAAACAATTACGCCGATTCTCTTCATCCGATTTTCCCCTTTCCATTTTTCAATTGTTTCCATTCAAATTAGCTAATTTTACCGCATTAAATATTATTTAGAATTGATGAAGCCTTTAATCTTCCATCTACTTAAACGTAGCTCAACTTCAATTCGTTCCATTCAAATATCTGCTTCACAAATAAACAGTCAATCAAACACTCGCTGCTGCCAAAAGAATCTCATTTTACTTATTTACTTCGCTTTCTTATTTCAGAAATCCTTTTTTCAGATAAATGCTAAATTTATTGAGTTATTACAATAATTTACCAATAATAGGTGCTTCCAGCAAACAAACTGCACCCGCTGCTAGATCTACCTCCACCAAAACTCCTTGTGGCAAAGTCCACTGTGCTGCAATATGACCAATCGGAAAACCATAGGCAATCGGACACGAAAGACTGCTTAATCTTTCAAAGAAAATCTCTTGCAGATATTCTTCGGTCTCATTCGCCACCGGCACACAGCGTCCAATCAATACTGCCTTCACTTTATCAATCGCCCCACTTAATAGCAACTGCGACAATAAGCGATCAATTCGATAGCCCGCCTCATCTACCTCTTCCAAAAAGAGAATTACCCCTTCGAGATCCGGGAAATACTTTGTTCCGAGGAGACTAACTAGTGTAACCAAATTTCCTCCCAAGAGTCTCCCGGAAGCTCTACCGGCTTTAAAGACCACTAATTTTTCAAAGTTCTCAGCAGTATCCCACGTCAGGACTGTTCCCGTAGTAATTTCACCACTCAGCATTGCCAATGCTTGCTGCCTACTAAAATCACTATTTAAACTAGTTAAGACTGGTCCATGAAAACTGACTAATCCCAACTCTTTCCACAAGGCTAACTCCAAAGCAGTCAGATCACTAAAGCCAACTAATGGTTTTGGATCCTTAGCAATCATCTGATAATCAAGCTGATCTAATAAGCGAATACTGCCATAACCACCGCGCAAAGCCCAAAGTCCTCTAATTTGTGGATTAGTCCATAGATCCATTAGTCCTTCCAGGCGTGCTGGATCACTCCCCGCGAGA
>JBFYZC010000295.1:0-4909 GCA_041309705.1 Bacillota bacterium
GACAACGGAATATATTGGGTTGCAGGCAGAAATCAAATATGAAACCTTGCCTGCGTAAAATATTCTAGGTACTAAACCATTGCTGACATTTTAAGCCTCAAGGCTATCAGCAAATGAAGGTACTTTTTGGCTCGGACTGAGCCTGTGGGGATAGAGTAGGGTTGCCTCTCTAAATGAACCACGAAGCCCCCGACTTTAGTCGTGGGGAGGAAGTCACAGTTTTCCAAAATAAATAACAAAAAACCTTCATTCCGAAAAATTTCGGGACGAAGGTTATACTCGCGTTACCACCCAAATGCACTGTTACTTTACAGTTACAGCCTCAATACCACGACCACAATCACGCAGATTATGGATTATGGCTTTTCGATAACGGAGAGGATCAAGCACTTGATCCACCGGCACTGTTTACTCGTTTCCTTTCAACAGGCGGCTCAGAGGGGAGTTTTTCAATCTTCAGGTACTGGTTCACACCAACCACCAGCTCTCTTAAACCATACCAATCTATTTTGCCTCTTCATTGCCTTTGAATATTATTTTGTCAGACATATTAGTTTCATTATTACAAAGTTTTAACTTTTTGTCAAGCATTTTTTATTTAATCACGACTATTATTCTCTTGCGGTTTATCTTCATTCCGTGAACGCGACTGATAACTGTGCTGTTTCTTATATCTGTTTTCCTGATGATTATTCTGATTTTCACGTCGATTATGGGTACGTGTTACTTCACTTGAATGATTTACCTCTTGAGAATTATATGATTTAGTTTGAGTTCTTTCTTTAAACGGAGTATTTCGCTGATTTTCATGTGGTTTCGGCTGATATCTGCCTCGCACAACATCCTTGCCATTACTCTCACGGGACTTGGCTTGATAATTTTTGGGCACGAGATTATTCCCATCATTTTCACCAGATTTAGCTGGATATCTTTCATGCGAAACTTTATTATCACGATAGTTCTCGCCTCTATTTTTCTTTGCCTGATGAAAATTGTTCTCGCGATTCTCAATAATTTTATTATTCTCTTTGAGTTCAATACTATTGTTACTGTTGTTATTGTTGTTGTTGTTGTTGTTGTTATTGTTATTGTTATTGTTGTTTTGCGCAGCTCCAGGCGAACTTCCCACACAATTTTGCTGACAAGCGCATTGATGTCCATTTACTTGAGCATCATCCTGCGCATGATGGTTGCTACATTCGCATTGTTGGGACGATTCACAACCTTTCTTTTTTTCATCAAGCTCTAAAATTAACTCTTCAATCTCACCGAGTAACAGCTCCTTTTTGGTACCATCAGCAAACTTCACTAATAACGTCTCTTTAATATGATCCGTTGCGAGAATCCGACCTTCGAGACCATTTACAATCACCTTGCCTCCAACTAATGGCAGATCACTTTTATGATCACGATATGCATTACTCTCAAATTTCAAACAACACATCAATCTGGAGCAGATCCCTGAAATTTTAACCGGATTTAGTGAAAGATTCTGCTCTTTCGCCATTTTAATCGAGACCGGCTCAAAATCACCCAAAAAAGTCGCACAGCACAGCGGTCGTCCACATGGACCTAATCCACCTAACATCTTAGCTTCATCACGCACACCAATTTGACGCAGTTCAATCCGCGTCCGAAAAACCGCTGCCAGATCCTTTACTAATTCACGAAAATCAATCCGTCCATCCGCAGTAAAATAAAAAATAATCTTACTGCGATCAAAAGTATATTCTACATCAACCAATTTCATATCCAATTGGTGATTCTCAATTTTCTGCAAACAAATTACAAACGCTTTCTTCTCTTTATCCTGATTCTCTTTTAGTTGAAGCTCATCTTCAGAAGTCGCCAAACGAATCACTTTTTTCAGCGGCTGTGTAATATTATCCTCCAGAATCTCGCGTCGTTCAATCATTACCTGTCCAAATTCAATTCCCCTAATTGTTTCCACAATTACATTCTCATTGGTTGTTAATTGAAACTCTCCCGGGTCAAAATAATATATCTTCCCTGCTTTTTTGAAACGGATTCCAACTACATCTACCATTATACCAGCCCTCCAAGACCATCTCTGCTTCTGAAAAAGATGTCTAAAATTTACTATATTATCATGGAAAGAAAAAAACTCTCCACTGCTAAACGATGATTAACATTACGATTAATCATCATTATAATTCTGTCCAGTTCCGCTAAGATATTTAACAATTGTTCAGTTTTTAATTTATTTGGTCTTTCTGTCTGATTCAACAATTCTTCACGTGCCTCAAGTCGCCAGTTTTCTAGAATGCTTAATACTTCAAGACGTTCTTTTTTCTCAAAATCATTCGCCTTTTTCAACAAATCCAATAGATTCAAAGTTTGCAATTCATTAAATGATAATTCAACCGAGTCTGACAGACTTTCTTGCAACGCCGCTCCGGGAATTCCTTGACTTTTAAGTGCTCTAGTTACTGCTGTTTCACTATCATAACCTTTAGTCTCCAGCCAAGCAGCAATCTCGGTAGCTGCTACCGAAAAAAGTTTATACAATTGACAACGCGAACGAATTGTTGGTAAAATATTCTCCAAACGAACCGCATTGAAAATAAAGACTATTCCTCTCGGTGGTTCTTCCAAAACTTTCAAAAAGCTATTACTAGCTGCCTCAGTTAGTAACTCTGCTTCTGGAAAAAAGACCACCTTCCAATTACTGATTAGTGGTCGCAATAAAATTTGATGTTGTAACTCACGCAGCTGATCAATTTTAATCGAGTTACCTTGAGGCAAAACTGTCAAAAAATCAGGATGAGTATTATTATAAAAAGCGCGGCAAGCCTCACAAGTACAGTTTTCATCATGAGCACCACAAAGCAAACTGGCTGCAAAAGTCGTGGCGATCGTTTTTTTCCCAATTCCTTCGGGTCCTAAGAAAAGATAAGCATGTCCAACTTTATTCTCCTGAATTGAACTCTCCAAGGAATTAATTATTTGTCGATGTCCGATAATCCGGTCAAAACCCAATCCGCACCGCTCACTCTCTAAATATTAAATATAAATCAACCTCACCATGATAGATCAAGTAAAAGTCCACGAATCTGATCAACACGAGCCATTACCTTTAATGGCATTTGTTTACCTGCTACATCCTGCATCAAAGATTCCAGATGCTCATTTACTTTTTTTACAATCAAAAAATTACGTTGATGACCGGTTCGATCCCAACTACGTTCTTCATGTAAAGAATATGCATTTGGCAAAGCTGTTTTCATAAATTGCAATACCAATTCACGATAACGTTGCAGCCGTTGCGGAGTAATTCCCTTTTTCAACAACGACACCTGAGAATCGATCTCTTTTAGCAATTCACCACAAAGCTGCTCTTGTTTTTCGAGAGATGAATTGGCTAAAACCTCAACAAAATCAGCCGAATTCACTCCAGCAAGTCGAGCAAACCAGTTTCTTTTACGATTAGTCTTCAGATTACCAATCCCAGTCGCCCTTACTTCCACCAGCAGCATCCTCCATGAGATTATTCTAAATTTTAATAAAATCTACCACATCCAAAACAAAGATCGTCGCTCCTCCAACTGCAACTTCCACTGGATTAGGAATAAAATTATCCATCGAACGTCCTACGGTTGTCAAAGGAGTTACCAGTTGCTTTCTCGAATTACAGGTCTCTTTAATTAATCCGGTAACTTCATTAACCTTCTCTTCTTCTACCCCAATTAATAAAGTAGTATTCCCCTGTCGCAGAAAGCCCCCAGTGCTTGCAAGCTTGGTAGCAGAATAGTTATATTCCATTAACACTCCCAGCAATTTATTTACATCCTGATCCTGAACCATTGCCACTACTAAACGCATCATACACCCCTCCTCACGTTCGATTATTTCTATAGACAAAATATATTTTTAGCATGATCAAATTTTGACATAACTACTTTTAACAGCTCTGTTTGAATCTCGGTAACACTCTTTTGATTCACTTCAATAATCGAAAAACGCGGCTCACACTTGGCTAATTCCAAAAACCCCTGACGAACTCGCTCTTGAAACTCTACTCCGCGCGCCTCAATCCGATCACTTTGTTTTTGTTTACTAAGATTTCGCTGCAAAGCTCGTGTTGCACAAGTAACAACATCAATATCAAAAAGCACTGTTAAATCAGGCTTTAAACTTCCAAATGCCATCTGATGCAACTCTTCAATCAACTGAAGATCTCGCCCCAGTCCATAGCCTTGATAAGCCAGAGTTGAATCAAGAAAACGTTCACAAAGCACAATCTTCCCTAACGCAATCGCTGGTTGAATCACCGTTGCAACATGCTGCGCCCGAGCTGCTGTATATAAAAGTATTTCCGCCATCGGATCCAGCTTTTCTTCCCCTGGAGTCAAAATCACCCGACGAATCTCTTCCGCCAGCGGAGTACCACCCGGTTCACGAGTCAAAAGCACTTGATAACCACTTTTTTTAAAATGTTCTGCCAATAAAAATGCTTGTGTCGATTTACCACAACCATCCGGACCTTCTAAAGTTATAAAGAAACCTTTGTTCATCTTAATCCTCAGTTACTAAAATAGTTTGTTGGGAAGAAACCCCTTGAATACAACCACCTTGAGCTAAAATTTGCAATAGATAATTAACTTCCCTCTCAGTGATTCGCTCTCCAGGAACTAAACACGGAATTCCCGGTGGATAAGGAGCAATTACTGCTGCTGCTACTTTTCCAAACGCACTACTCAAAGGAACAGAGCGAGTTCTACCCAATGCCGCTTGTCGCAATGATACTTCACGCTCCGGCAAATCAGGAAGCGACCAGATATCTCTATTTAAAGGTGGTTTAGGCTCACTACAGATTCTCATTACTGCTTGATAAAGTCGTTCTAACTCTGCTGCGTCCTGCCATGGACTCAGCAAACAGGAGATCGGA
>JBFYZC010000296.1:0-4217 GCA_041309705.1 Bacillota bacterium
ATCAAACAAGATGCAAAAGATATATTGTAACCAGATAAATATATATTGCAATCTAAAAAATATATATTGCAATCTAAAAAATGTATATTGCAACTATAAAAATTCATATTGCAACGTAGAAAATATATATTGCAACGTAGAGAATTTATATTGTAATGTAGAAAATTAATATTGCAACGTAGAAAGTTCGTATTGCAACGTAGAAAATTCATATTGTAACGGTAGATTCCCATTCCGCCCCGGTGTAGAATAGTTCCTTCTTTTGCCGGAAAAATTTCTACATCATCCAGAGTGCTTCCGGTATTCTCCAAAATACTTCCGAGGTTTCCCAAAATGCTTCCGCTCTTTTTTCGAACCATTCCTACGCGAGGTTGGCTCACACAGCTATCTTCCCGCCTCACACTTCTCACCTCGCGCCTCTCATTTTGCGCCTCTCATTTCCCGCCTCTCGTTTCGTGCATCTCACAGAAAGGACGATGTCAATGGGACGTTTTTTTTTGGCACTCTTGATGGTAATGATTATGATAAGTGCTTGCGGAGGAGTTCTGTTTGGAGCAGATAAGCTTGGACTGATTAAGCTGGAAAAATTAATTTTGCAGGTGGTTAGTTTTTATCCGAAATTAAAAGATCTCCCGCGGATTTATCAGTTGGGGAAAGCCGAGCAGATAGTCTTGGAGCGTGAGAAAGAAAAATTGCAAGCATTGCAGAAGCAACTACATCTGGAAAAAACCCAATTAACCCAAACGAAGCAGAAATTGCATCAGGAACAGTTGCGATTAAAAGAAGAACTCAAAAAAAATTCCTCGCCCAAACCAGTGGCAACTCCTGATAAAAATGCTGCTCCAGCTTTACCTAGAGTAAGTCCAGCAAATCCCAAAGAGATAAAAGATTATTTAGAAGCCTTTAATCTGATGAAACCAGCTAAAGTGGCAGTTGTGCTGCAAAAACTTCCAGAGGATACTGTGCTGGAGATTTTGAAGGCAACCGAGGAGCGACAGACGGCAAAGATCTTTGAATGTCTACCAGCGGAATATCTTGCCAGTTTAACAAAAGAGCAAATGAGCCGATAAAGAGAGAGAAGTAGTTTTTTAAAACTATTGAGGCGAATTGTGATGCAAATGAAGCAAGCCCGAAAAGTCAGCAGTTATTTAATTAAATTAATCAGTCTGTTCAGTGTGCTGTTTATTTTAAGTGGTACGTCTAGTTTGGCTTGGTCAAATGAGAATCTTGCGGAAGCTAGACGCGGGCTGGTCGATTTATCAAAGTATAACTTTAAAAGTGCTAACTTGGTTGAGTTAGGTGGGATCTGGGAGTTTTATTGGCAACAATTATTGACTCCAGAAGATTTCAAAAAGCAAGTACTGCCCAAAGAGCGCGGTTATCTCACGGTCTCACAACTCTGGAATAACTATTCATACCAGGGTGAAAAGCTAACCGCCAATGGTTATGCTACCTATCGTTTGCGTTTTACGACTAATCTGCCAAAATCAATGTTTGGCTTGCTGCTTCCGGAGATACACTCTGCCTATAAGGTCTGGGTTAATCAAAAATTGCTGCTCTCTTCTGGTAAAGTAGGCAGAAGCTTGGCAACTACCATTCCAGGTAATCAAGATAGATATAGTTTGTTTGAGGTTTTGCCAGGCGAAAACGAGCTGCTGATTCAAGTAGCCAATTTTCATTTTAAAGATGGTGGGATTGAAGCTCGCCCGAAGATTGGGTTATGGAAGACGATTATTGCCACCAAGGATAGAACCAGATCTTATGTTTTTTTTAATCTCGGTGCGCTCTTCTTGGTCATTTGTATCTATCTGATCTTGTGCTTGGGCTTAAATCTGCAAAGAAAAGAGATTACGAGTTTTCTAATTATCTGTATTGCAGTGATGCTGAGAATTCTGGTAACCGAAGAGAATTATTTATATGAGTTCTTTCCCACTCTGCCCTGGGAGTTTGGGATGAAGCTTAAGTATCTGAGTACCTCGATTATTGGTTTTTTGTTCATTCAATTTTTTGGAGCATTTATTGCACAGCGGATTTCGAAACTGATTTTAGGTTATTTGCTCTTGGTTACGGGCAGTTATTTACTCGTGGTACTCTTTTTTCCTGCCATGATTTACAGTCAGTTATTAGGAGTTTTGAATGTTTTAATTTTGTTGGCGGTGTTTGGGGTGATTTTTGAGGGTTATAAAGATTTGATCAAAAGTAACAGATGGTTAAAATTGATGGTGGTCTTCTTTTTGACGTTTGGAATTGTTAGTTTTAATGAATGGCTACAGTTGATTGGACTGGATAAGCTGAAGGTACTGTTTCCGTTAGGGATTTTGGTTTATATTATTTTTCAATCATTTATGCTGGCTAAAAACTACATGGAAGCTTTTGCAGAGAAGCAAGCGTTATCCCAGAAACTTTTGAAACTGGATCAGATGAAGGACGAATTTATGATTAACACTTCACGTGAATTAAGAACGCCATTAAATGGAATGATTGCAATCAGTGAATCACTGGTAGAAGGAGTTGCAGGCAAATTGCCAATTAAAGCAGTGAATAATTTAGAGATGATCATTAACAGTGGCAAGAGATTGGCGAATTTAGTTAATGATCTGATGGATTTTGTTAAATTGAAGAATCATCAGTTAACTTTGAAGAATAACCAGATCGATCTGTATCAATTGACGGAAGTAGTCTTGGCAATCTCCTCCTCTTTGCTGGGTGAGAAGGAATTGCAGTTATTGAATCAGGTGCCGTTGGAGCTACCTTTAATTGCAGCGGATGAGAATCGCTTGCAGCAGATAATGTGTAATCTGGTGAGTAATGCTATTAAATATACGGAGACTGGGATGATAATTGTTGGCGCGAATCTGCTGGAGAATGAGGTGCAGCTGACAATTACTGACACCGGGGTTGGAATTCCGGCAGAAGAGTTTGAAATGATCTTTCAAGCATTTGAAGAACTTGATGAGTTTGATTTCGAAGTTAAGCAGAGAACCGGCTTGAGATTGAGTATTACCAAGTATCTAGTGGAGTTGCATGGTGGCAGGATCTGGGTTGAGTCGCAAGTGGGCGTAGGGACAAAATTCAGTTTCACACTACCGTTTTCAGGAATCAATTCAGAGGTTAATTCGCCTCCCACTGACCTGCAGGCAGAGGTGAAGCTGGCTGAGAATTTGAATGGAGCAAATGAAAACGAGGAGCAACATGTAGTTGAATTATGTGCTGGCAAGCTCTGGGTGGAATCGAAAACTGATTCTGGTTCGAAAATAATTTTTTCGTTGCCCTTGCATCAGAATGAGTTGACGAGTGATGAAGAGAAAGCTGAGATATTGATGGAAGTTGAAGCCAAGAACAGTCTGGTTGATTTGAAAGAGAATAATCCCGCAGAAGAGAAGACCATCGAGAAACCGAATGAGAATGCCACAATTATTTTGCTCAATGATGAACCGTTGGAACTATTGATGTTGGAAAATGTGTTATCACTAGAGAATTATCAGGTAATTACTTTTACTAATGGTTATGCGGCGTTGAGTGAGATTAAAAATGGTTTGAAATGTGATCTGGTGGTTTTGGATGCGATGATGCCTAAAATTTCTGGTTACGAAGTCTGTCGCAGTATTCGGCAGTTGTATTCGCTTTTTGAATTACCAATTATTATGTTGACAACTAAAGGACAGGCAAATATTCTGGAAGGTTTCAAATGTGGTGCCAATGATTACTTGATGAAGCCTTTTGAGAAAAAAGAGCTTCTGATACGGGTGATGACATTATTAACTTTAAAGAAGGCTGTGAATGATGCATTGAACTATTATGAAGAGATTCAAGAGGGTTATCTGGGGACGGTTTTTGCGCTGGCAAACTCAATTGAGGCGAAAGACATCTATACCAGAGGTCATTGTCAGCGGGTAATGGAGTATGCAGTGAAGATTGCTAGTGAGCTTGATTTGACACCGGATGAGATTATTCAGTTGAAGTACGCGGCTCTCTTGCACGATATTGGCAAGATCGGGATTGATAGTATCATTTTGAACAAACCTTCGCGCTTGACTGATGATGAGTATGCGGAGATCAAGAAGCATCCGCAGATTGCTTATAACATTCTTGTGCCAGTTAAGTTTCTGGAGGATTCGTTACCCGGAGTGATGCAACATCATGAATGGTTTAATGGTAAAGGTTATCCGCAAGGCTTGGCAGGAGAAGAAATCTCTTTGTTTGGCAGGATTTTATGT
>JBFYZC010000297.1:0-4598 GCA_041309705.1 Bacillota bacterium
GCTGGTACAGCCATTATCTGGTGGGCGAGCAGTGGTCAATCGGATTATCAGTACTAATCCTGAGGATTATCTCAAACCAAGTTGGCAGCCAGGTTCAATCATCAATTCGTCCTCCATCTAAAAGAATGGGGGATTTTTCATAAGCAGGAATTATTGAAAAACTCGCGAATATTCTTTTCTGATCGAAGAGGAATGGGGTCAATTAATTCTCTCTCAAGCAATTGATAGATATTTTGGGATGATTGGAGAAAGATCTTAAGTACATCTTTATTTTTCTGGAAAAATGGAGGAAGAATATTTTGTCATTAGTTTTTCAAGGAGTTCTGCAACTAATTGGAGCATTAGGACTGTTTTTATATGGCAACATGCGTCTGGGTGATGGCGTGCAGAAGATTGCAGGTGAAAAGACGCGTGAAATTTTGGAACGTCAGTCGCGTGAGCCTTTGCTTTGTATCTTGACTGGGTTTGGAATTGCGGCTGCTTTACAGAGTAATATTTTAACCTTTGGGATGATCTCGAGTATGCTGAATGCAGGTCTCTTGGGATTATTACCAGCAATTTGGAGTGTTTTTGGAGTTAACTTAGGGCTGACAATTACCGCACATTTAATGGCAATTAATTTTGGGGCAATAGCATTTTCATTTTTATTGCTCGGCTTTTTCTTTTATAGTTATAGTAAAAGAAGGAATCAGCACTACTTTGGTCAGATTCTTTTCTGTTTCGGGCTGATGTATCTTGGTTTTACGATGATGCATCAAGCTTTTTTACAATTAAGTCAGGCAAATGTTTCTCTGATGACCATTAAAGGAATTTTGACCCATCCTTGGCTTGGTTTTGGTTTAGGAATTAGTCTGGCGGCGTTATTGCGCAGTAGTAATCTGGTAGTGGTCTTAACTCAGGGATTGATCGGTGTGGCGCTGGGGCTTGATACTCCGGCTTTTCTCTCAGGTGCAGTGGCAACAATTGTCGGAGCTAATGTAGGTAAAATTATTATTAATATGTTTGCCGGTTTGGATCGTTTACCAAACGTCCGTAAGGTTAATCTGTTGCAATTTATCTTTACGTTGATTACTGGATTGACCTGGTTACTCTTCCTGCCACAGTTTGTAACTTTAATTGTGCAATTGGCGCAGGATTTGAATTACGGACTCACACTCTTTCAAAAGGTGGTTTTTCGTTGGAAGGTAGTCTCAAATACAGAAATAACCGGCTGGTTCGGAGTTTGGGTTTTGGCACTGGCACATACATTATTTAATTTTAATGTAATTTTGATTGGATTTCCATTCACCTTGTTGGGAGCAAAACATGGTTTGCCATTATTAAGTGACAAAGTGAAGATCGGTTCGAATGGTAAAACATATCTGGATCGTCGTGCATTACAAAGTCCGCCTCTGGCATTAATCCTAGCATCACATGAGATTAATCAGATGGCGACACTCTCGCAAGAAATGCTCAAAACTTCACGAACTGCTTTTTTGAAAGGGCAGACTCAGTTGTTGAGCAGTATTGAACGTGATGAAATGATCATTGATGATCTGCAAGAACAGATTACTTTTTATCTCTCGGCATTGCTGTCGCAGAATTCATTAACTGAAACACAGTCGCATCGTCTGGCGGGATTGTTGCATATTGTTAGTGATATTGAGCGTGTGGCTGATCACGCTAATAATCTGGCTCATTTAGCCGAAAAACGTTATCGAGAACAGCTACCTTTTTCCGAATTAGCCTTAAATGAAATTGAATTGCTCTTTGGGAAGGCAATTGACCTCTATAATAAAGTATGTCAAGCGTTACGTGAAAATAATCTCGAGCTCGCCAAGCAGATTGAGAATCGGGAAGAGAACTTGGATAAACTGGAGGAGGAGTTACGTCAGAATCATATTCATCGCTTGAATCAAGGGAGATGCTGGCCCGGTGCTGGAGTGGTCTATGTCGAAACTCTAAGCAATCTGCAGCGCATCGCCGCGCATTCCGGGAATATTGCTGCGGCAATTCTTGAGGAAGGGGAAGTCTAAGATGGCAAAAGTAAAAGCAAGGGCCAAATTAATCAGACCACCTCGTAACCAGCGTCAAGTCGAACAGCAAATCGAGATTACTGGCGTGGTCTTGATTGGTCTAACTACCCTAGCAGCTTTTGCGGTTTTCACTAAAGGAGTTGGTTTTTTAGGAGTAATTATTAAAAACATTCTCCTTTATCTTTTTGGGGAACGTGGTGCCTTGATTCCGATTATTTTTCTGGGTCTGGCGGGAGTTTCTCTGTTACAGCATCGAAAAATTCAATTATCACGTCGTTTTTTGATGTTAGCACTCTTGGCTTTGTGGTTTTTGCTCTTGTTGCATCTGACTAACGGAGTACCGGTTACTGATAGTAATTGGGCATTGGCTACTAGTGGCAGTGGAATCATCGGGCATTTTTTGGTACTATTCTTGGGGAAGATCTTTGGAAGAATCGGAATGAATATTTTAATGCTGATCTGGCTGGTGAGTGTGATTATTCTAGCTCTGGATCGTCCTTTAGTAGAGGTCTTACATAGTATCTTTGGTGGGATTAAATTTGAGTTCGGATCTGCGCGAAATGCGCTGGCGGAGGAGAAAACTAAAACTAAAACTATATCTAAGAGTAAACCGTATAATTCGCAACCAGAATTAGCAGCAACTACTATGGAGATGCCAGTAATTCCACATTCCAAATCAGCAGAGAAAAGTAGTTCGGCACGAATGGTGTTACAGAAGATTCTGGGGGAACAAGAAGAGAAACCAAAGATTAAGACAATGTCTAAGCAGGAAGAGTCATTTGAGATCTTTAAATCAGTACGAGTAAATGGTTCGTATAAACTGCCAGAAGTGACGCTAATTGATGGCATGTCCTCGCGCTTGAAGAAGAATCTACGTTTTTGTGATCAATCAGTTAAATTAAGTGAGACCCTGGCAAATTTCGGAGTACAGGTAAAAGTATTGGAGATTCATCATGGTCCGACAATTACTCGCTATGATCTCCAGCCGGCGCCAGGGATTAAGGTCAGCAAGATTGTGAATCTTACGGATGATCTGGCACTGGCACTAGCAGCCAAGGGATTGCGAATTGAAGCTCCAATTCCCGGTAAGGCAGCGATTGGGATTGAGGTTCCAAATCAAGAGGTACAGACGGTTTCGTTCCGTGATATGCTGGAGGCGAAGAATTTTTGGAGTTCCAATAAGCTGGCAGTAGCACTGGGAATGGATATTGCGGGCGAAGTGGTGATGGCAGATCTGGCGAAAATGCCGCACCTTTTAATTGCCGGGGCAACTGGTTCTGGAAAAAGTGTTTGCGTGAATACTTTAATTATGAGTATCCTCTATAAAGCATTTCCAAATGAAGTGAAGTTTCTGATGATTGATCCGAAGATGGTGGAACTTTCAATGTATAATGGAATTCCGCATCTGATGGCACCAGTAGTGACTGAGGCGAAGAAAGCGGCTGGAGCCTTGAATTTAGTAGTGCAAGAGATGGAACGACGCTATAAACTTTTTACTGAGGCGCGAGTACGTGATCTGCAAAAATATAATGCGCAACTGAAAGAGGATGAAGCTTTACCATACATAGTAGTACTCGTGGATGAGCTGGCTGATTTGATGATGGTGGCTCCAGTGGAGGTGGAGGATTCAATCTGTCGTTTGGCTCAGATGGCACGGGCAACCGGAATTCATCTGGTAGTCGCAACCCAGCGTCCTTCGGTCGATGTAATTACTGGTTTGATTAAAGCGAATATTCCTTCCCGAATTGCGTTTGCGGTTTCTTCGCAGATTGATTCACGCACAATTCTAGATGCGATGGGGGCAGAAAGGCTTTTGGGACGCGGTGATATGCTCTTCTCGCCGGTAGGGGCGATGAAACCATGTCGAATTCAGGGGGCTTTGGTAGTTGAGAAAGAGATTGAAGCTGTGATTCAACATTGGAAAGAGCAAGGTGAGCCGAGTTATCAGGAACAGTTTCTGAATATTGAAGAAAAAGTTGAAAATCAGCTTGAAGTTCAAGAAGATGAGCTTTTCTGGGATGCAGTGCGAATTGTAGTAGAAAATGGTCAGGCTTCGGCTTCAGTAATTCAAAGGCGTTTGCGAGTTGGTTATACCAGAGCGGCTCGTTTGGTGGATATGATGGAAGCCAAGGGAATCGTCGGGGCGTATGAAGGCAGTAAACCACGCGAGGTCTATCTAACGGCGCGTCAGATGGAAGAGATGCGTAAGCGTAGTAAAAGTTAGGAAATTATCTTTTTTTGAAGGAACTATTTGGAGAGAGGAGAATATTAAGACAGTATCTATAGTTGAACTAAACGACTAAACCAGTTTAATTGGAGGTGACCGGTCATTGCAAGAGCTTGGAGAGTATCTGCGGCGTGTTAGAGAAGCAAAGGAGCTCTCTTTAAATGATATTCAGGATATTACTAAAATTCGTTATTCATATCTTGAGGCGATCGAGTCAGGGAATCTGGAAGTGATTCCAGGCGAAGTATATCAGAAAGGTTTTATTGTTAGTTACGCTAATGCTTTAGGGCTTGAGAGTCAGGAGATTCTAGAAAAGTATCATCAGCAGAAAAATAAAGCAATGAAAGAAAAAACTG
>JBFYZC010000298.1:0-2781 GCA_041309705.1 Bacillota bacterium
CACTGAGCTGCCTACTGAATGGTTGAGTCTCCCGGATCGCTGGATTCTCAGTCGCTTGCAGACGATAATTCATGAAGTCACTCGGGCAATTGACCGTTTTGATCTGGGGGCAGCCGTAACACTACTCTATGATTTTTTCTGGAGCGAGTATTGCGACTGGTATATCGAGCTTTCGAAACCACGTCTTAATCAGAAAGAAGATGCACTGGAACGTAAGATTGCTCAGACGGTACTAGCAAGAGTCTTACGACAGACTTTGGAGCTCTTGCATCCTTTTATCCCATTTTTAACCGAAGAGATCTGGCAGACCTTGCCACATTTAGGTGAGAGTATCATGATCACCAACTGGCCGACTGCTAATGCGAAGCTGCAAGATCAAGCGGCAGTACAGACCATCGAGATGATGATCGAGGTGGTACGGGCGATTAGAAATATTCGTGCTGAGGCAAATCTGCAGCCAGGCAAGAAAGTCACTGCGATCTTTGCGGGTAATCCCGAAAAGAATGCTCTCTTAAAAGAGAATCTGCAGTATATCTCAAACCTAGCCGGCTTAGAAAATGCAGAATTCATCGCGGAAACCGCAGAAGCACCAGAAAAAGCGGTTGCCTCAGTCGCCGCGGGGGTAAAGATTTATCTGCCCATGCATGGTTTGGTGGATGTCGCGAAAGAGCGGGAACGCCTGACTAAAGAGCTGAATCAACTGGAAATTGAGATTGAGAAGGTAGAGAGTCGTCTGGCAAGTCCTGCCTTTAGTAGCAAAGCTCCACCAGCAGTAGTAGCTAAAGAAACCGAGAAGGTAGCGACTTTTAAAGACAAAGCGGCGAAGATTCGTGAACGCTTAGCACAATTATAAGAAAAACAGAGGCTGTTGCATTTTGCAACAGCCCCTATTTTTTAGTCTACAAAAGCCTGATAGATTGCCTGGACTGCTTTTTCGAAATCATCTGGTTCAATTCCGACAATAATATTAATCTCGCTGGAACCCTGATCGATCATCCGTACATTCACCTGTGCCTGATATAGTGCCTGAAAGAGTCGGGCAGCAATTCCCGGCGTGTACGCCATCCCGCGACCGACCGTTGCCACCAGTGCCATCTTGGGTAAGACTTGAACCGAATCTGGCTGACATTGATGATGAATCTCTTTCACGATTTTATCTAATTTCTTACCTAACTGAGCATCGGCAATCACCAAGGAGATGCTATCAATTCCCGAAGGGAGATGTTCGAAGGAGACCTGATTGGCTTCCAAAATTGAAAGCAGTTTGCGTCCGAAGCCTAATTCGGAGTTCATCAAAGCTTTCTCAATACTGATCACAGTAAAATCTTTTCTGCCAGCAATGCCAGTAATTCCTCCTGAAGTAGCAATTGGCTCAGCATCACGAACAATCATTGTGCCAGGAGCTTTGGGAAGGTTAGTATTACGGATATTGATGGGGATTCCTGCTTGACGTACTGGAAAGATGGCTTCTTCATGCATTACACTCGCACCCATATAAGCTAATTCACGTAATTCGCTATAAGTAATCGTTTCGATGGGACGAGGATTCTTGACAATGCGCGGGTCTGCCATTAAGAAACCGGAAACATCAGTCCAATTTTCATAGACACTCGCTTGAACTCCACGTGCGACAATTGCGCCAGTCAGATCCGAGCCACCACGTGAAAAGGTCTTGATACTTCCATCAGGCATGCTGCCATAAAAACCTGGAATTACTGCCTGACTCGTACTGGCTAAACGTTGACTGATTACCTTTTGAGTCTGCTCTGCGTCAAAGACTCCATTTTCATCAAAGAAGATCACTTCTGCGGCATCCACAAACTCAAATTCAAGTAAAGCTGCCATAATCAAGCCATTTAAATATTCACCCCGACTAGCTACGTAATCAGCATTTGCACCAGTAGCAATCTTAGTTTTAATCTCCGCTAAAATTGGTTTTAAATCTAAGGAAAGATTAAGCTCTTGAATAATTTCACAATAACGGCTACTAATGATCTCAAAAACATCATTAAAAGCAATTCCTTGTTGCACATGTGCGTGACAGAGATAGAGTAAATCGGTAATCTTGTAATCATCAGCACTACGTTTGCCAGGTGCTGAAGGAATAATATAACAGCGTTTAGGATTGGCATTCATGATTGCTTGTACTTTACGAAATTGTCCCGCATCAGCCAGAGAACTACCACCAAATTTGGTCACAATAACTGACATAATTAATAAATTCCTCCCTAAATTAAGCTAATTTTTATTCATCATAAACCTTGCAGGATAAGCTGTCAATAGTTAACGCTAAATGTAAAACTTAAAATACAAAATACAAAATTAGCAGGAGGAAAATTTCATTTCAAGAATAAAACATTTTTATATAAAGATTAAAAAATTTTAGGGGGATAATTAGATGCGCGATCCACGGTTAACAAAATTAGCTGAAGTTTTAGTAAATTATTCTGCAGCAGTCAAACCGGAACAATTTGTACTGGTACAGGGGGAAGATGTTGCAATTGAATGGGTGGAAGCTGTTGCTGAAGCCGCGATTCAAGCAGGCGCACATGTTGAAACTATCGTTAAATTACCAGAAGTTGACGAGTTTCTCTTGAAAAATGGTACCGAAGCACAACGTACCCATGCTAAGATTATTCAAAAGCATGCTGTAGAGCAAGCGGATGTCTGGTTAACTGCTTTTGCCTCACGCAATACGCGAAGTAACAGTAATGTCGCACCAGAACTCTTAAAACATATGAATCAAGGTGCAAGCAGTTGGCGTAAGGGAAATTCTGCTCG
>JBFYZC010000299.1:0-4513 GCA_041309705.1 Bacillota bacterium
CAGTCGGTTTATCGTGCAGGAATTCGTTTGGGTTTTAATAATTTAAAGTTACATATTATCTGGGAAACTGATACTGATATTCATCAAGGAATAACTTATGGTTTGGAATATTTGGTAACTCAACATGTGGAGCTTGGATTATGGCAATACTCTATCCAAAATGCAAATATCAGAGCGGATTTGTTGCAGTTTGCAGTTGGATATAAATTCTAAGCGCCAGTAGGCGTTTTTTGTTATCAGGTCTACTGTGTGGCAAAGCTTAAGGAGCAAAAATGTGAGAATTATTCATCGTTATATCTGGAAAGAGTTTATTCAGATGTTTTTGGTCTCTTTAATGTTTTTGATGGTTTTGGGAATTGGAAAGATTGTGTTTGATTATAATGATTTTTTAATTGGGTATCGTGTAACGGCTAATCTGTTTGCAATTATTATTTTAAACCAATTACCCACTTTGGTAATGGATATTCTACCAGCAGCTTCGTTGTGCGGCGTGATTTTAGCTCAGGGAAGACTACTTCGTGATCACGAGCTGGATGTAATTCGTCTGAATGGAGTAGGCGTTTATAAAATGATGTTTCCGATTTTTGTGGGAGTTTTAGCCATCTCCAGTGGAGCTTTCTGGTGGAATGATCTGGTTGTTCCTTCAGCTAACCATCGTTTTCAGGTTGAGATTAAAAAACTTTCGATGCAACAGGATATGCCACTTTTGAAAGAAAATGTAGTGGTCAAGGGACCGCAGAACCGATTTATTTATTTAAAAAAGATTGAACGTAAGGCGAAGATTATCGAAGGAATTGTAATCTTAGATAATAACAGTAATGGTACAGGCTGGCCACGTTTGATTACTGCTCAAAAAGGAAAGATTTTTGGAAGTACTTGGCAGCTAAATAATGGTGTGGTTCATGAGTTAGACAATCAAGGAGTAGTTACTGCAGAGGTTGGCTATAATGATATGAAGATCAAGATGTCAGCTGATATTATGGATATCATTTCCGATGGAAAAAATCCCAATGAAATGCGTGTTAGTGAATTGAAAAAGCGAGTGGAAGCGGAGCATCTGAGTGGGATTTTTCGTTCCTCATATGCGGTCTTTTACCATCAAAAATTTGCTGATCCTTTAATTTCTTTAGTATTTATCTTTTTGGGAGTTCCATTAGCGATGATGACTACCAGAAATTCACGTTGGACTGGTTTGATTTTATGCTTATTGATTATTTTAATTTATTATGCATTACAAGTAGTTGGAAGAACAATGGGTTGTAACGAAATTTTGTCTCCTTGGATTGCAGCTTGGGTACCACATTTAATCTTTATTACTTTGGGCTTGTGTTTTCTAGCTCAAATAGAACGGCGGAGATAAAAATGAATAAGATAATCAAAATTATCATTTCAGTGGGAATATTATTATTAGGAGTAGGCTTACCAACTTTGGCAGCTACTCCGGTAAATTGTCAGGCTAAAGAGTTGCATTATAATAATAATACTGAGCAGATCGAGGCAAGCGGTGATGTTAAAATCACTTATAAGGACATTGTGATTCAAGCTGATACTGTAATGGTTGATCAGAAGCAAAATTTTGTCTTTGCAAATGGTAATGTAGTAGTAACTAAGAATAAAAAGGTATATAAAGGGAAACGATTTATCTATAATATCAAAACTGGACAAGGCTGGATGAATCCACTAACCACTGAAATTACTGATCCTGATGTACAAGGACCGATTTATTTCAAAGCTAATGATACGCTGGTAGAAGGAGAGAATGTCTTTTTATTGAATTCAACTTTTACTGGATGTAATCTTGCAAAACCACATTATCAGCTTTCTGCCTCACGAATTGAGTATTATCCTGAAGATCGCTTGGTCTTTTATCATGTTTGGTACTGGGAACATGGAATCAAAATGCTCTATTTACCATATATGATTATTTCTTTAAAAGAGCGGGATAAGAATCTGATAATTGAACCCGGTTGGAGTCAAAGTACTGGTTTTTATCTTTATATGCAATATAATTACTTCCTTAGCTCAAATAATTTCGGGTTAATTAAGACTAACTTTACTGAAAAAATTGGTCATGATTATGGATTGGAACATAATACTAAGTTTAGTGAAAGTACTAGATTTGTTCAGGAATATCACCTGTGGGATAAAAAAGAGACCTATAGTGATGGTGGATTTTATGACTATACTAATTTTGATTACTCCTATAAGTATCGTTTTCAAACTAAATTTGGTGAGAAATTGAGCTTGGATACTTGGTATCAGGACAAGAAAAATTATTATTTAGATGCAGCTAAAGTAGAAACACCATCTGCTGAAAAATCTTATGAGTTTGATCTCATTGGAGCAAATCCATTTCCTAGTTTAACTAGCAATTATACTGAATCTGGTACTTATGATAGTGAACATAAATTCAATTTTTCACAAAGATTAAATCTTGCTTCGCGTTGGTATGTTTCATTTGGATCATTACTGGATCTGAGTTTGGATGGTACATATGTCAAACAAGTTCTAAATCATGGTGATCCAGATTATAGTTTTAATTATGGGGCAACCGCGTCGAAGAGTTGGGGCTGGGGAAGTCTCTACGCCAATTATCGCGAAACTAAAAGTAGCTCATACTATATTACTAATTTGAAGCCAGATGTTACTTTAACTTTTCCGAATATTCCACTGCCTTTGCTGGGGAGTTTTGGGTTAAAAACCCAGTATACCTTAAAAGAGAGTTTTGTTCCTAATGTGGATCTAACTAGTGAACCAATCCGTAGTGAAGGCGAGCGAATTGCGGTTGATCTTAATAAAACAATTAATTTGGCTAAATTTGGCTCGTTAAGTGTTAATTTTAATAACTTGGATCAGTATCGCTATACGACGGTAAATGATGATAAGCCGAAAGATGTCTTTGCTACTACCAATGGTGTGAGTGTCGTTGAGCAATTTACTCCAAATTTCAGCACGGAGCTTGCTTATAACTATACTTATGTAATGGGTGAAGCTGAAACGTATTTTGGAGATACTTTTTATGAGGGAAACAATCTTGATAACTACTGGCGTTGGCAGTCGGAGAAGTTTCAGGCAAACTTAAGTACAGGATATGCAGTTAATGATTCATATATTAAACCAATTAGTTTTGATGCTAATTGGAATCCCTCACCTAAAGAGCAGATCACTATGAGTACAGTTTATAATATTGAGCAACCTGATTCGGCTTATCCAGTACCAGGTGGTTTTGGTCAAAGCAATCTGCGTGTCAACTATAATCCGAATGAGAATTGGCGCGTCAGTCTCTCGTTAGGTTATAATCCTCAATATACTCTGCAACCCTGGACTGATCGACAGTTTGAAGCAGAGGTACACGATAAATTAGGTGATAAATTCCGTTATGAACTGGTAGGACGTTATGATTTCTTTTATAATAATTTTGCAGTAGCCAATACCCGCCTCTTCATTGATTTACATTGCCGTGAATTAATGGTTGGTTATGATTGGGTAAATAATAGTTATCAATTACAACTAATCTTCAAATCATTCCCGCAGTTACCATTATCACTAAGTCCAAATGCAGTGGGAATTATGCAACTATGAAGCAGTTATTTTTAAAATTTAAGATTAAAAAAGAATTACTGTCTAAACTGGCATTTCCAATCGGCTTGATTTTCTTTATCTTGCTGGGTTTTTTGGGGGGCTGGTGGGATGAGCTTTTTTCTGAAAAAAAACAGAACATATCTCGCCAGCCGCCAACCGCGGCAATTATGATGCAAAAGATTAAGGTGATTTTCTGGAATGAGCTGGAGAAAAAATGGCAGATGCGAGCAGCGAAACTTTGGCAAGAGAATAATAGTCTTCAAGTTAATCTGGAGAAGATTACCAAAACAGAAGTTTATTCGATTAAAGATGAAAAATTTGATTTTACTGCTGGTTTTGCAAAATTGGAATCATTTCGTAACTTGTTAACCTTCGGTGGTGGCGTACAGATTAAAATGAATCAGGGAGTCTTCAATTCTGAGAAAGCAACCATGGATTATAAGGGAGAAGAGATTACTTTTGACCAAAAAGTTAATTATCAGGGAATTGATTACATGTTAGAAGCAGGCGGAATGAAATTTAAGGTACCCAAGGAAACTGGAAATAATCAACCAACTGAGAAAATAGTCTATTTTAAAAATAATGTAAAATTACTTAGTCCAGAAGCAACGATCGAAGCATTGAGTCTGGACTACAATCTAGATGCAGATACTGCAGTTTTCTATAATAATGTAGTGATGAATCGTAATGTGATAGCTGATGAAGCTAACAATACTTCTGAGCCGTTTACTTTAACTACCAAACAATTATATTTTGAGAATAAAACTAAAAATTTTGAGGCAAAAGGTGAGAGTAAAATAGTACACCAAGAATTTAATGGCGAAGCTGAAAATATGAAGTACACTCAACTTAATCAAGAATTAGTAATGAATGAGAAGGTTCATATACGCAGGAAAGTAGGCGAAGAGATTACCGGAAATACATTAAAAAT
>JBFYZC010000300.1:0-4646 GCA_041309705.1 Bacillota bacterium
AACTCTAAAATTCATGTTACAATTAAACAAATGTAATTTTGTACAAAACAGAGGGATTAGATTATGCATAAAAAACCGTCCTACGAACAACTATATTACCAACTAATCGCAGGCGAGCTTAAACAGATCTCCACCATTGGAATTATTCCTGCTGCTGGTTGGGACGAGTATGTTGATTATGAGGATATCATTGATAAACTTTCCGAGTGTCCCTTCTTGAGTAAATCAAAATTTAAAGAAGCTGAGCCAAACGAACTACTAACTGGTACCGCAAAATATCTTGATAATAATAAAACCTATGAAATCACTTTGGGAATCTATGATTTTGAGTATACCAACGAGTTGGAACAAGAATTTTCCCAGCTTACCGAGAGAGAATTCATGCAATTAAGCCACGCCAAAGAGGTTTTAATTTGTGAGTTATATTTTGAAGGCGAGATCATGGATTCATATCTATTTCAACTTAAATTGCTAGATTATTTAGTTTCAGATGCACTTGCCCTCTATGATTATTCCGCTGGTAAACTAATCTCTCAGAGCTGGCTCAAGATGACACTATCGGATCAGATTTCACCATCGTATCAAACTCTCTATTCAACTCATGCAATTCTTGATGAAGAGGATCAAACTTTATGGATTCACACTCATGGTCTACATCGTTGTGGATTAATTGAGGTAGAGATGCTCGGAGTACCGCATGCTACTATGCATAATTATCATAAAATTATTGATACCATTGTTGAGTTAATGCTTAAAGACGGAGTACCCCAATTTGGTGAGCCAATCACCCTCGGTTATGTTCATGAAACTTATCTCACCTATTCTTGGCTGCCCTGGCAAAAAGCAATCACCATGTTTCACAAAGAAAACGCTGATCATTTTGCAGGCGATGCCCATGATCGAAATGATGGAGTGCATAACGAGCCCGCAGGGGTATTTCTACCTTTTTGGGAAGAAACCTTCTATGAAACTGAATTCTACGACCAATTATTCTGTCAAGACCCAGTAGTGCTTTTCATCTCAAATCAAGAAACAAAACGCATGTCGAAGCTTGCTCAACAACGTTACTCACATTTCCACAAACTCTTTCTTCAACATAAGAGTAACCAAGAAAACTGGCACTTTCTCGCTAAAATCGCCTTTATCATCGACGAGCAGTATCGCACTGTGGGGCAGGAAAATCATGAACATATCTGGCTTTCAGTTACCGAAACTAATCCAACCACGCTAAAAGGAAAGCTTACCGAGAATGCTTATTACGTCGCGGCTCTCAAAGCGGGAATGGAAGTAACCGTCTCGCTTGAACAGATCACTGATTGGATTATTGATTCCGACCCCTTACAGCGCCGTTTAACACCAGAGACGATTTATATATATAGTGAGAACTAAATCTAAAACCCCGCTACAATTTTGTTGTCAGCGGGGTTTATTTTAAAAAACACGATGCTTCCATAGCTCCATAATCTGTTGATGAAAGATCCCAAAACACTGCCAGAAAATAATTCCTAGTAAAAAACTACGCAACACCCATTCTTTAGCTTGAGTAGTACAGATTTTATAAGCCAGATGTTTTTTATAAAAAGGCCAAAAATAAGGCACTCCACGCTCAGTTAAAGTATCTAAAAATAAATGTGACAGATATCCGGCTAAGAAAAACCAGTTATAGTATAAAGGCATTTTAAAAGCAGTCATAAAAAAGAAGATTGGTAATGAAAAGATAATCATCCCAAGTAAAGTATGGCTTAAACCACGATGCGCAAAAAATTCATGAAAAAATTCTTTTACTGGCTTCAATTTAAATAAAAATTGCCACATAATCAGCTGCACAATATAGATTACAATAAAAACATAGATAAAACGCAAGGGAATTTTCTTATAAAGCACATAAATAAAGAGTGACGCCATTGAGATAATAAAGACAATTATTGTATCAATAATACTTTTATAACCAATAAATCCTTTCAAAAACAAAAAGACAAATTTAAAATATCGTCCCAACCAACTTCTCGGATGATCAATATCCGGCCACAATGAACCAATAAATGCCGCAATTACACCGAAAATTGGTAAGCCCGTTAATTGAGTAATTGCGAGTCCTGTAATTAATCCCATCTTTCCATGTGTTGAACCTGTCATCACCAGCACCCCAAATTATCTTAATTTTTTATTACGCTAAAATTATACATTATATAGCATTCGTTATAAATTCTTCATTTGTAAAACTTTTGTTACAAATTTTGCAAATAGTTACAATTAAATAGATCTAAAAAACCCGCCTTCCCATTTAAGAGCGGGTTTTCGTGACTCGAAATTCACATTATCTCCCTGAATTTTTATCAAAAAGAATCCTTAACTTATTCCTGAATGACCCGTTTAATATTTGCTCCCAGTTGAGCTAATTTCCATTCAATCTTTTCATAACCGCGATCCAAGTACTGTAGTCCATCAATACTAGTCTTACCATCAGCCACCAACCCCGCAATTACCAAGGCGGCACCGGCACGAAGATCCGGGGCATAGACGTTCGCACCACTTAAACTATTTACTCCTTTAACAATCGCACTCCGACTCTCGACACGAATCATTGCCCCCATCCGAATTAATTCATCCACATAACGGAAGCGACTTCCAAAAACATTCTCCGTAATTACACTGGTTCCGTCGGCAATAGTCAGCATGGCGGTTATTTGCGGCTGCAAATCGGTAGGGAATCCCGGATGCGGAAGTACCATCACATCTACTGGTTTAAGACGTTGATCTGCCTTGATTCGAATTCGATCTTCGTCAGCAGTAATCTCAACCCCTACTTCTCTCAGTTTAAAGGTTAATGCCTCAACATGTTCTGGAATTACTTCCTCCAGTGTTACATCACCACCGGTGATCGCGGCAGCAACCATGAAAGTTCCAGCTTCAATGCGGTCTGGAATCACCATATAATCGATCTCTTTATCGTTTAATTCAGTAACTCCTTCAATTCTGATTGTATCCGTACCAGCCCCTCTAATTCGTGCTCCTAAACGATTAAAGAAATTCTGTTCTTCAATGATCTCTGGTTCTTTGGCAGCATTACGAACGATCGTCGTCCCTTCGGCTAAAATTGCCGCCGCCATGATATTTTCAGTTGCTCCAACACTTGGAAAATCTAAATGAATCTCTGCCCCACGCAGATTATTAGCTTCAACATAGACATAGCCGTGTTCCTCATGTACTTCTGCTCCAAGTGCCATTAATCCCTTTAGATGCAGATCTATTGGACGTTGCCCAATTACACAGCCACCTGGTTGAAAAAGCTTTACTTTTCCAAGTTTGGTGAGTAGTGGACCCAATACCTGTACTGAAGCACGCATCTCTCGCACATACTGTTCTGGAGTTTCATAGGAGAGACCTTTAGTAGTATCAATTAATAACGAGGTTTCATCTGCCCAACTAACTTCAGCACCCAATCCTTGAAGTACACCAATCATAGTTTCAACATCACGAATTCTTGGCACATTCCGGATCAGACACTGGTTTTTTGCCAAAAGTGAGGCGGTCATTAATTTTAAAACCGCATTTTTAGCGCCGCTAATACGTACTCTTCCTTCTAAGCGCCTTCCGCCGATAATCTCCAAACGTTCCTGAACCGCCTTGTTTTGCAGTAAAATTCCAGTGTCAATCATTTTAAATTTCCCCCTAAAAATCTTAATGGAAGTATTAATTTATTTCACTCAATCATTAGCATTTCGCGAATGATTTAAAGTTCAAAATGAAAGCCACAACCTAAAATTATCATATTCCCCAAGTTACTCAGGTGTGACAAAGACCTATTACTTACTTGTCCATAATTAACTGTTGCAATTCGTTAACAATCTCTGCTGCCGCATTAGGACGACTTAGCTTCAAACTTGCCTGAGACATCAAACGCCAGCGATTTGAGTCATTAATAATTTGAGCGAGTGCATTTGCCAATTTCTCGGGGGTTAATTCGGATTCTAGCAAAACAATTGCTGCTTGATTTTTCTCTAGAACACGTGCATTAAACTCTTGATGATTATTGGTTGCATGTGGATAAGGAATCAAAATTGCTGGTATTCCAAAACAGGTAATCTCCGCTAAAGAGAGCGCTCCTGCTCGAGCAATTACCAGATCCGTAGCTTTATAGACTTGTGCCATATTATAAAAATATGGTGCTAAATGTATTCTTTCCATAATTGCGTCGGGGAGATTCCAGCCTGCAACTATTGCTTTAGTCTTTTCGTATTCCTTGGTTCCAGTCATCAGCATTATCTGCAAATTAGAATTTTCACTTAGCAATTTGGAGATCAAAGGCAAAACTGATTGATTAACTTTTTGTGCACTTTGACTGCCACCGAAGACCAAGAGATTCATGCAATTAGGCTTTAATCCCAAAGCAGCTTCAGCTTCTGCACGATTAACAGTACCGAACTCATCACTACGAATCGGATTCCCCAAAATACGAATCTTATCAGAATTAAAGAATTCTCCAGCTTCTGGATAAGCAGTGAAAACTCGTCGCACCACCTTACCCAACATACGGTTGGTAACTCCGGGAAAAGCATTCTGTTCTTGAATCGCAGTTGGCACACCCGATAATGCTGCCGCCAGTACCATTGGACCACAGACATATCCACCAGTTCCAATCACTA
>JBFYZC010000301.1:0-3014 GCA_041309705.1 Bacillota bacterium
TGAGTAAACCCTCGATTAGTCATCATTTAAGTATTTTAAAGAATGCTGATTTAGTAATCTATGATAAACAGGGGCAGAATATCTATTATTCCTTAAATACCACGGCTTTTCAAGAGTTGACCAAGTGGGTCTTTGATTTTAAAGAAAGGATGAATGAAAATGAAAGTTAATAAGCTATTGTTGGGTGTGATGGTCTTATCATTTATTGGAGTAATTGCAATCTTGCCGAATTTACCACAGTTAGTACCAATGCATTGGAATATTGAAGGTAAGGTTGATCGCATGGGTTCGAAGTATTGGATGATTTTATTAGGCGCTTTACCACTACTCTTGTATGCTTTATTCTTTTTAATGCCTAAGTTTGATCCGCGACGTGAATCATATAAAAAACATGATAAAGCTTATCAGATCTTTATTACAATTTTTAGTCTATTCATGGTTTTTGTAGTATGGTTAACGATTGGAGCTGCTTTGAACTATCCAATTAATGTCGCGAAGTTAATTTGTCTTGGAATCGGAATTCTTTTTCTGGCAATTGGTAATTATATGGGGCAGATTCGCTCGAATTATACCTTTGGAATAAAAACTCCTTGGACACTGTCAAGTGAGATGGTTTGGAAGAAGACACATCGCTTGGGTGGGATCTTCTTTATTGTGAATGGATTATTTATGATGATTGCCCCGTTTATCTCACTGCCATTTACTTTTTATGGGATGTTTGTATTAACAATTGGCTCAACGCTCTATCTTTTTGCTTATTCATACTATCTTTATCGAGAAGAGATGAAAGAGAAGCTGAAGAATTAGTGTTTTGTACACAAAGGAGTCGCGAAGATGAAAAAAATGAAAGCTTTGTTTTTGTTAATACTTTTACTCAGTCAGTTGGGAACTTTGGCATTCGGTGAAGTAAGCAGCAATCAAGATTTAGTGGGGTTTTGGGTGGGTGAACTAAAGGTTCCAGGTGGCGAGTTACGTCTAGTTATGAAGTTCAAGATAAATGAGGCGGGTGCTTTAGAATGTAAGCTCGATAGTCCTGATCAGGGAGTGAAAGATATTCCAGTTGCGCAGACGACATTTAAGAATGGTCAGGTAGAGCTGGAGATTCCAGTAATTCAGGGGGGGTTTTGTGGGATTCTAAATCAAGCTGGGACAGAGATTAAAGGAGAATGGAAACAGGGTGCGAGTTATCCGTTGGTGATGAAACGAACTGATAGCGTGGTTGAAGTAAATCGTCCGCAGACTCCCAAACCACCCTTTCCTTATCAAATAAAAGAAGTGACTTATACTAATCAAGGTGCAAAAGTAAAATTGGCAGGAACTTTAACAATTCCCAAGGGAAAAGGTCCTTTTCCGGCAGTGCTTTTGATTACTGGCTCTGGAGCACAGGATCGTGATGAGACCCTGTTTAATCATCATCCTTTCTGGGTGATTGCCGATGCTCTGACCCGACGTGGGATTGCTGTTTTACGGGTGGATGATCGTGGTGTAGGTGGCTCGACGGGAGTTTTGGCCGAAGCAACAATGGATGATTTGGCAAGTGATGTTCTATCAGGGATTAAATTTTTAAAAACTTGTCCGGAAATTAACCCACGTAAAATTGGTCTGTTGGGACATAGTGAAGGTGGTGTGATTGCCCCATTAGTAGCCTCAAAGACTAAAGATGTTTCATGGATAGTGCTTTTGGCAGCGCCAGGAATGAAAGGGGAGAACTTGATTCGTCTGCAAGCCAAATTAATTACTAAGGCGATGGGTGGTACTAAGCAAGAGGTAGCAAGCCAGCAGAAGCTTTTAAAAATGATTTTTAAGGCAATTAAACAAGGGAAAGATCAAGCAACTCGTCAAGTTAGACTGGAGAAAGTCTGTGCTGAATATTACCAAGCACTAAGCGAGGCAGAAAAAGAGCTTTTAGCTAAAGAAAACGTTACAGATCAAAGTAAGTTTATAGAAGTAATGCAGCGAACCATTACCCCGAGTTATGTCTCTTTAGT
Organism: Bacillota bacterium; assembly: GCA_041309705.1. Lineage (GTDB taxonomy): Bacteria > Bacillota > UBA4882 > UBA8346 > UBA8346 > JBFYZC01. The sequence goes on from JBFYZC010000301.1 coordinate 1,989, forward strand.
ACAACATGATCCAATTCCTGTTTTGAAGAAGGTTACTTGTCCGGTCTTAGCACTTAATGGTAGTAAAGATCTTCAGGTACCAGCGAACCAAAATTTAAGTGGGATTGCAAAAGCTCTGAAAGCTGCAAAGAACAAAGATTATACTATCACAGAGTTAACTGGGCTAAATCATCTTTTTCAGAATTGCCAGACTGGTCTGCTCAGTGAATATAGTCAACTTGAAGAGACCTTTGCACCAGAGGCTGTGCAGCTTATTGGGGATTGGATTCTTAAACGCACTGCAAGTATTGACGAAGGATGAATTCTCACTTGTTATAAAAGCGAAAGAGTGGTCGAGTTTGTGATTAATCGCAGATCAGCCACTTTTTTTTATTTAGATTTTTTGTAGCCATTAATTGCGCGAATTTTAACCCAATGATATAATGAGTTAGTAATATAAAAAATTTACTATCTACTTTTCGGAAAATATATAATTCATTTTATCTTTGATACAATAAAAGATCTTTATTCTAAAGTATATAAAAAGGAGTTTTTTGATGAAGATTGCAATTATTGGTACTGGCGGGGTAGGAGGATATTTTGGTGGTAGGCTGGCTCAAGCGGGAAATGAGGTTACTTTTGTAGCACGGGGCGAACATTTTCGGGCGATGCGCGAGCATGGTTTGCTAGTAAAAAGCATTCAGGGAAATTTTAAGCTGGATGCTGTGACAGTGGTGGAGCGAATTAGTGAACTGGAATCGCCAGAATTGGTAATCCTTGGTGTCAAGGCGTGGCAGGTTCAAGGGGTGGCAACAGAATTAGCGGGAGTAATTAATTCTGAGACGATGGTCTTGCCGTTGCAGAATGGAATCTTGGCAGCAGAAGAATTGAGCGCAGTATTGCCAGTACAAAATGTTTTAGGTGGTCTCTGTCGGATTATTAGCAAAATTGAAGCACCAGGGGTGATTAATCATTTTGCGGTTGATCCAGTGATAATTTTTGGGGAATTGAATCGAGAACAAACAGCTAGAGTTGAGCTAGTACAAA
>JBFYZC010000302.1:0-5735 GCA_041309705.1 Bacillota bacterium
TTCAATTGCTCAACCGTAGCCGCGTCTAATTTCACCACTAACTCTTTGAGCAGATTAATCATTGCCTCGACATCACTGAGTTGAATAATTCCCTGATGACTATGGGCATAACGTACTGGCACCCCAATTACCAAGGTTGGTACTCCACCACCATGAAGCTGGATCACCCGACCATCCGTCCCGCCGCCTTCCCGCACGGCAATCTGATAAGGAATTCCTGCTGCTATTGCTGTTTCCACTGCCAGATTCATTAAGGCACGATTAGCAATCATGGTTGGATCGAGATAACGCAATTGTACTCCGCCACCTAAGCGCCCCTGAATGATACTGCCTGATTGTGGAAAATCATCGGCTGGTGCGCCTTCGATTACCAGACAGAGATCCGGTTGCACTAGTTCTGCCACGGTATGCGCCCCACGTGTCCCAAACTCCTCTTGCGCTGTCCCCGCACCAAAAAGCTGATTCGGATGATTTCCTGCCAACTCACGCAGCACTTGAATGATTGCCGCACAACCAATTCGATCATCAAACGCCTTCCCTACTAGAGTACCAGTCGGACTCATCATTTCTGTCTTGACATCCGGGACTACCAGATCACCTTCTTTAATTCCCAAAGCCCTAACCTCTTCAAGATCCCGAGCGCCAACATCTATGTATAAATCATCCAATTTCAAAGCACGATTGCGTTCTTCATCACTCATATAATGCGGTGGTTTTGCTCCCATCACCCCATAGTGTTTTCCGGTTTGCGCCAAAACCAAGACTCTTTGTGCCAGTAAAGTTGGCGCCCACCATGTACCGAGTGGCACTACTTTCAGATAACCATTTGGCAAAATGCCTCGTACCATCAAGCCCACTTCATCGAGGTGTGCCGCGAGTAAAATTCGCGGATTAGCTTTTGTTCCTGACTGACTGGCAATAATACTCCCCAGATTGTCGTAGCCAATCTCAGCACAATCCATTAGTTGCGACCGAAAAATCTCGCGTACCTCTTTCTCATATCCAGAGGGTCCTGCGGCATTAGTTAATTCGACGATTAATTTGGTTAACTCTTTCAAATAAATTCCCCCAAAAAAATAATACAGACCATAGTGATAGTCTGTATTAATCTCTTCTTTATTTATACTTCATTTCCTTTATTCTATACTAAATATCTCAAGGTTTCGCTTCATTGTAGTACTTCACGATTCCCTGCATGATCCCACGGGCTGCTTTATCTCGATAGTCGCTACTCCGAATTATCTGCTCTTCTTGATAATTAGAGAGGTAACCCAGTTCAATCAAGATTGAGGGCATCTGCGATTCACGAATTACCACAAAATTAGCTTTTCTAGCTCCTAAATTATTCAGTCCGGTGTATTCCACCATACTCTCAATCACAGATTGTGCCAAACGCTTCGCCGCAGTACGCTCTGCATAATAATACAATTCAATTCCCTTCACATTCAAATTAGGATGACTGTTCGTATGAAGACTAATAAAAAGATCAGCTGCCAGATAGTTTGCCTGATAAGAACGTTCATATAGGCTAATAAAATGGTCATCTTCACGTGTTAAAACCACATATGCACCATACTCTTCCAAAAGTTCCTTCAGTTTCATTGCTACTTCCAGATTAACATCCTTCTCACGTGTCCCTTGACGTCCGCAAGCACCTGCATCAATCCCGCCATGTCCAGGATCAACAACAATTGTCTTGCCCACCAAAGGTGAACGACGAAAACTGATCTTCATTTGACGGCGATCAGGGGAAAATTTGGTCAGATAATCAATATATTGATTCAGATCAAACTCAAGGCGGATGGTATTACCTTTTGAGGTAAGCCGATTAGAAAAAATTTGCTGATTTTTAATTTCTGGTAACGAAACACCCTTATCCAATTTAGCATATTTCAGATCAACTTGTAGTAGATTAGAGGTTTTAAATTTATTAATTGATTCAAGCAATTCCCCGCTAGCATTAATGGTTAACTCACTAACTTGATCTGCTTCTTTCCAGTCGAACTGGTTAATCTTTTGAACTTTACGTACCTCAAGCTGGTTTTGGTTATAACGATTGGGAATCGCAAAACACTTCTCTTTCTCCAACAGATCTATCACCACACGCACCACATTGGCTTTATACTGACTCATCCGTACTTTCTTTATCCAACGTTCATCGCCAGGAATTGTTTCAGTTTCACATCCCAAAGTAGCTCCTTCAAAATCAATCACATAACGTTCCGGGTGATCAAATTGGTACGCCTGATATTGTGGCACATTCGAAGTAGCAATAAATACTTTCTGCTCCCGATCCTTTTCAAGCTGGACTACCGATTCGACCAGATAATTCAAGGCGATGATTAATTCATTAGGTGTTTTCGGATCGCGAATTAGTTGATAACCAGTTGCTTTAGCTAATTCCATTACCAGACAGACTCGGTCATCAACCTGCTGATACGAGAATTTATTTACCAAAGAATGTTTATAATTCAGCTTCTCACTTAAGGTCTCATGAAATTTAATTCCTTTCAATTCAACCACCAAGCGGAGTGGGTCTTGTTCCAGATGAGCATCATATTTTAATTTTTGAGTCCCCATAATCAACAACGCTGGACGACCCTGATAAATAAGATTCTCCATTCCCAGTAAATAGCTGTCTTCCCAGACCAGATAGAGCGATTTTTCGTTTTCACGTTCGATTTTCAACCCAAATTTTTGCAAAAAATCTATCGGAAACCAGAGTTGATTATCCTGCGAGAAGATCGGATGGACCAAGGGGAGACTTTTACCATTTTCAGTGTAGAAAGTTTTATTTTCATACATTTTCAGAGTTAATTTTCCCAGACGTAAAAAAACTTCACCTTTATCCGGATCCCAGTCATTCACCATTCCCAGATAGCTTGATAAAAAAGCCAAATTGACATATTTGAAATTATTTCGCTCATTTACTTCAATTTCTGGCGCAACTTTGCGATTTTCCAAATAACACTGAATCTCTCCCGAACTTGCTTGAACTACCCAAATAATTCCTCCCAAAGAAAAAAAGATTAAAATGCTCACCAACAATATCTTAACTTTATTCTGCAAAATTCCCCACCTCATCTCTCACACTTCGCCTTTTCACTCATTTTTACCTGCCTAAACTAGATTTTATTTAAAATCTTTAGCAAAACTGGATTGAATCTGTTAAATTACAAAAATGAAGCTGAAATTTTACATAATATCTATATATTTTCCGATAAAGATCTTTCATTATATCGATTCTCAGTAGAGACAGGTCGCGACCTATCCCTACTAAGGATTGTTCGCGAAGATAAAATGAAATAGATCTTTCGGAAAATATCTAAAACTAAAGCATTTCCAAATTAGCGTATCCCAATGCCAATTGCTTTACCCCCACACCCGGAAAAGCCACTTTTACTAGAGCTTCAGCTCCTTGACCCTCTTTACCAACTACCGTTCCAACACCCCATTTAGCATGTCGCACCTTGCATCCGACCTCAATTTTATTTGAACTGACTGTTTTGGTTGGAGAAGCCACTCCCGGATTAAAATTGGTAGTGACTGTTGATTTAGCAACTGTCGCTTTCTTTCTCTTTTTTAAATTATCGACCTTATCTTCCGGCAACTCAAGCAGGAAACGCGAGGGATTAGAACGATTCGAAGTACCATAGATTGTCCGATAATTAGCATAAGTAATATACAGTAATTGCATTGCCCGAGTAATCCCCACATAACACAAGCGACGTTCTTCTTCTAACTCTTGATTGGCGATTAACGAGCGACTATGGGGGAAAATCCCATCTTCAAAACCGACCAGAAAAACGCAAGGGAACTCCAATCCTTTGGCAGCATGGAGGGTCATCAAAGTCACGGCATCCTCGGTTGCTTCATAATTATCGACATCCGCTACCAGCGCGACAGTTTCTAAGAAAGCCGCCAGACTCTGATCATCACTGTTGGCTTCAAACTCCATTGTCAAAGCGAGAAATTCCTTCAGATTCTCCAGTCGCCCCTCTGCTTCCACCGTCCGTTCATTCTCCAGCTCTTTCAAGTAACCACTCTCGTTTAAAATCTGCTCGGTCAGACTGGTAATTCCACCAGTAGCACTCTGAGTCTTCCAGCTACTAAGCAACCTTCCAAATTCCTGTAACGGCTTCAGTGCACGTGCAGTCAAACCAGACTCGGCTAAATGTTCAAAACCCTCCAGTGTCTGATATTGATGTTCATTCAGAAAATGTAAAAATCGAGTGAAACTAGCCTCACCAATGCCACGCTTTGGCACATTAATTGCTCGTGCCAGACTAAGCTTGTCCGCCGGATTATGTACCAGACGCAGATACGCCAGCAGATCCTTGATCTCTTTTCGCTCGTAGAAGCGCAAGCCGCCAATGATTCGATATGGCAGACCCCGCTGAACCATCGCTTCCTCAAAACTACGCGAGAGTGCATTGGTACGATACAGAATCGCAAAATCATTATAGTGCCTTCCGGTTTCGCGTGCCAAACGCAGGATCTCTTCCACCGCAAAGCTTGCCTCATCCCGTTCATCTGCTGCCGGAAAGAGTAGGATCTTCTCACCCACCTGATTCTCAGTCCAGAGACGCTTCGCCTTTCGCCCATAATTATTCTTAATCACTTCATTGGCAACACTCAAGATATTCTGACTGGAACGATAGTTCTGCTCCAGCTTGACCACTTTCACCTGCGGAAAATCCCGTTCAAACTCCAGAATATTTCGAATATCCGCCTTACGGAAACTATAGATTGACTGGTCATCATCACCGACCACGCAGAGATTCTGATACTTCGCCGCCAACAGATTAATCAGCACATACTGTGCATGATTGGTATCCTGATACTCATCCACCAGAATATAGCGAAACTTCTCCTGATAACGCGCCAAAACTTCCGGTACTCCCTGAAATAGTTTTACCGTCAGCATGATCAGGTCATCAAAGTCCACCGCATTATTGGCGGCTAACTCCCGTTGATAATGCTGATAAACTGTAGCGACAGTACTCTCCCAGAAGTCATTTGCCTTGAGCCGATACCGTTCCAAGCCGATTAAGTCATTCTTCGCCGCCGAGATCGCCGCCAGAATCGCTTTGGGTTGAAACTTCTTGTCATCCAGATTCAGCTCCTTCACAATCCGTTTCACCAGCGTCAACTGATCCTGACTGTCAAAGATCACAAAATTATTATCATAGCCTAAAGCATCAATCTCGCGTCGCAGAATCCTGACACACGCAGTATGAAAAGTCGAAACCCAGATCTCCTGTGCCTCAGCACCAATCAGTTTCTCAACCCGTTCCTTCATCTCCTGCGCTGCCTTATTAGTAAAAGTCACCGCGAGAATCTGCCAAGGACGTACCCCTTGGAGCAAAAGATTGACAATCCGATGCGTCAGCACCCTCGTCTTACCCGAGCCAGCACCAGCCAGCACCAGTAATGGTCCTTCTGTATAAGCAACCGCCTCTTGTTGCGGGGGATTTAATCCAGTTAAAATATCCATACCTGCCTCCACAAATTAATCTCTTCTCCTTGTAAAATTTACCCTAATTCCACCTCGAAGTCAATCTTTATCTAAAGAAAAGTTCCAGATTTCCCCCAAATAATTAGACGTAAGTTTTGAAAAAATAGATAACGATTTTCAGAAATAAATTTCAAGGGAGTAAAAAATAAATGAAGCGCGAACTCTACCCCACCCTTGCCGCTCTCTGTTTGATTCCGGTAATTATGGTACTGGGAAA
>JBFYZC010000303.1:0-5135 GCA_041309705.1 Bacillota bacterium
ACACTACTAATTCCTACCTGGATACTATAGTAAGGTAGCGCATTACCACGCAGATCTCGCTCCGTATCCCATTGTAACTGTACTTTAGCTTTGGCAAATTTCTCCGACCACTCAGCACCACTTTGATAGACACGTCTTTCAGGACTGGTTAAAACTCCTAAGTTTAAGGCTTTCAACCAACCAGCTTGAGAAATTCTTAACGCCAAAATATGCTCCTGACCAGCTTTCCGTCCCCAATTACTCCGCTCCATCAACCACAGAAAAGATGGTTTAATCCAGGTCATCCGCGTAAAAGAAAATGGTGTAACAAATCGTTGCTGCTTTAGGGCACTAGTGGCAATCTGTTCGTTATAAGCCTGATAAACAATGATAGTATCGCGATCAAAATCAGCTCTAATCTCATATAAATTTGCCATCTTTAAAACTCATTTCTTAGGAATATTTATGTTTCAGATTTCTCTTATTTCAGCCAATATTTTTTTCAATAAACCATTCTGTTTTGAATATACCTCTATTTCCTCAAGCAACTCATCATACTGAAATTTATATTTTATTTCTTCAAGTCTAAGTGGAAGATTCGTAAAATTATCTAATAATTCAAAAAAATCTTTCTCATCTATCTTCGTCAAGGTATTCTGACAGATTATTAACTCATTTACCAGTGAGAATAATATTTTTTTTGAATTAGTTTTAGGCTTATTTTCTCTAAAAAGGTCAAATAGCTCAAAAAATTTATCTAAAGCCCTCTCTTCATTCCCATAATTTTCCGCTAAGATAATTTTCTTCCATCCAGCTGTTGATTCTGAGTACAAATAATAGTCTGCTACAAAATTATTAAAATCGCCAAACTTAGGAGTCAAATCTTCCACAATTCCTTTAAACCAACAAGCAATCATATAGCCTTCAATATGACTTGCCATAACGGTAATCGAGTGTTCGCCAATATACATGGCGGTTCGAATTTTCATTAGATCAATATATTCATATAAATTTTGAGGTTTGACATCAATACTCATTCAATCATCCCTCCATTGGATATCCAATTTCATCAAGATCTTCTTGTAAAAGATTAATTGATAATTTAGGATTAAGTTGCTTAATCATGCGTTGATTTAGTGGTTTAAAATCAATAATTTCCTGAATTATTTTTTTATCATAGCTGTTTTCATAATACTCCAAACAAAAATCATAGTAACAACTCACAGGATCAGTAAATATCTCAAACATAGTTTCGTTTTGATCAATTATTCCATTCCATTTCCTTTGAGTAGAATCCCAAAATCCAAAGAACGAAATTTGATCATTAATAAAAGCTGGTTCTTGTATATAATATTTTACCAAAGCATTATCTAGCTGCGATAAATTTTTCAAATACTCTGCAACTCCATTGTTTATCCCAGTACTCTCATTAAAACCTTTTATTACAATTTCTTCTCCACTAAACAAAATAAAATAATACGAACCCGCTCCATCTCGCATAGAAGCCATTTCTAAATGATGAGCCCATTTTGAATTATATGAGTAATAGCGATATTCCCACTCAGGCATGATAATTGCTTCCAGCATCGCTAAGGATTGGGATATCCTTTTAACAACTGCATGTTCAGGAAACATAGTTCGCCACCCCTCACACCGTAATCTCAATCCGATTCTGTTCCGGGTCTAACACACAGCTCTCAAAGTATCCATCACCAGTTCGCCGTGGTTCGCTCACCACTTGATAACCATCAGCTCTCAAGCGTTCTGTCAAAACAAGTACCACAGCTTCACTCCCGACCGCAAACGCCAGATGTGCTAAACCCAGCAGTTCAGAAGTAGTACGTTCATTAATAGTTGGGAGTTGCATCAATTCCAGTCTTGCTCCACTCTCAAACGAAAGAAAATACGATTGAAAATTCTTCTGTGGATTATGGTACTTTTCATTTGCAGTTGCCCCAAAATATTTTAGATAAAAATCTTTTAATCCATCTAAATCATTAGCCCAGATTGCTAGATGTTCAATTTTCAATTAACAATCCCTCACTTCAGCACAAACTTAGCAATAATATTTCCGATAACTACTGATTAAGGCTAAAATCTTCATCAAATTTCTCCTTCACAACTCAATCCAATATCGGTTTAGCATCTCAGCATTAGTTTCATGATAAACCTGACTCTCATATTTTCCACCATTCGCCTCAATAATTTTTTGTGAAGCCAGATTATCCACGGCACAAGTAATTAAAATTTTTTCTAAACCAAGCTCTTTGGCTTTAACTAATCCCAGTTGTAACAGTTGTTTACCATAACCGCGCTTACGCATACTTGGTCTAATATCATAGCCGATATGTCCAGCAAATTTAGTTAAAAACTCGGTGGCGATGGTGGTGCGAATTCGGATCACTCCAAGTATACACTTACTCTCATCCACCAACCAATAAGTATGACAAGGAACCCAGCCTTCGGGCAGATTAAGCCCTAGAGCATGATCTCTTAAAGTCTGCAGGTATTGAGGAAAATCATTTACAGCATCCCAGTACAAACTGAGATTGGCTTCATTGTTATCATTGAACTCTTTCACATAATCAAAAAAAGACTCCGCAAAAATCTCATCTGGTGCTACTAACAAAAGCTTATTCATGTAGTACTCTCCTTTGTCTACACCACTCTAAAATTGCTTGCTTCATCTCTTTAGTAACCTGATGTCCAGTTTCATATTCTCTATGCTCTACTTGTGGGTTAATCCTCGAGGTAATTAATAATCTCTGCAACTCTTTCACTCCGGAATTCGGGACATTCGTGTCGTGCTTCCCAGTTAGCATCAAGATTTCTAGCTCTCGGAAAGACTCCAGATGCTTGATGGGGTCGATTTGCGCTAATTTTTGTAACGTCTGGAGATTCTCTGCTAAACCTTCCGTTGCTAACTTATATTTGCTAAAATCTAGAAAAGTAGGTGTACCAACCACAGTAATCATCCGCTGCACCTCTTTCAAAATGGTAGCAGTATAGTAAGTAACCATTGCGCCCATCGAGAACCCTAAGAGCGAAACTGTTTTGAAATGCTGATAATGTTCTTTAAATAATCGTTGATTATCCATTCCCGTCTGGAGTACCACCTCAAAAAATTGCTCAAATCTCTCCAGTTGTGCTGCTGGTGAATCCAGATTAAACGGTGGAGCAATCCTTTCCCCATGTTTCGCCGCATCAAGTGCTACCACAAAATAACCCAATTTCGCAAGTTCTAGTGCAAAATAGTACTCTCCTTCTTTCGAACCAGTGAAACCATGATTAATAAATAATAATTCCTGCTTGGCAGTTTGTTCTGCATAACACTCATAAAGTGGGATGCCGGATAAAATTTTGTTTTCTACAGTAAGTTTCATCGAAGAACACCTCTGCTTGATTTACCATTAATTTGTATTGTATAATTCTAACATATTTCATAAATTTTTTGGAGGAAAGTATGGACTTTTTAGCCCAACATCTTACTAGCTGTCATCTCTGCCCCCGTGAATGTGGAATCAATCGTCTCCAGGGTGAAATTGGCTTCTGTGGGGCAGGACTACTACCCAAAGTAGCCCGCGTCGCGCTGCATCATTGGGAGGAACCACCAATCTCAGGCACACAAGGTTCCGGGACGGTCTTTTTTTCTGATTGTAATCTGGGTTGTTGTTACTGTCAGAATTACCAGATTAGTCTGGAGCATTTTGGCAAAGAGCTCACCATTTCCGAATTAAGTGAGAATTTTCTTGCATTAGAAGCCCAAGGAGCTCATAATCTCAATCTCGTCACCGTAACCCCCTATCTACCACAGGTAATTATGGCACTAGAGCTAGCGCGTAATCAAGGATTGCAGCTTCCCGTAGTCTACAATAGCTCCGGCTATGAAAAACTGGCAACTTTAGAGTTAATTTCTGGTTTGGTTCAGATTTACCTGCCGGATTTAAAATATCTTTCTCCCTCACTATCAAAAAAGTATTCTCAAGCCGCCGATTACTTTGCCATTGCCTCTGTGGCACTCAGAGAAATGTTTCGTCAGGTAGGCAAGGTAACTCTCAATTCAGCTGGAATCATAACTAGAGGAATGATGGTACGACATCTGATTCTTCCCGGGCACATTGGCGAGACCATTAACTGCTTAAACTGGCTTAAAAAAAATCTGCCTGATGGCGCATATCTGAGCTTGATGGCACAGTATACTCCACAGGCAGCTCTACAGCTTCCCCCACCCCTAAATCGAAAACTTACTTTGGGAGAGTATGAGCAGGTGCTGGAGAAACTTTTTGAACTAGAACTCGAGGACGGCTTTCTACAGGAACTCGAATCTGCTTCGAATGATTATCGACCTGACTTTACGACTGGGGTTTAGGTTTTTCTAGAATAAAATTCGAATAAATGTTAAAATGTATATAAAATGAAGCGTCAGATTAACAAATCTCTATTTCTAAAATCCCTTCCATCCTTGGCAAAGCAACTACTATCTCACCATTTATATAGCAACTCTCTCCAATATTTTGGTCACTCACCAGACTGCTTGTCAAAATTGGTAGCTTTCTTGTTTGGGAGACTTCTTTTAAGGTTGCTATAACTTTTTCATAATTATTAAGCGTGAAATGAAAGATAAAACAGAGAAAATCTAAACCGTCTGTAGTGATCTGCTCAATAAACCTTAAATCTGTACAGATCACCACTTTAAATTTTTTATCTTCCAAGCTAAATACCTGTTGTATTTGACCCGGCTTAATCCCTGCCTTCAGCTCTGATTCATCCGGGAATAATTTAGCTTGTTTTTCACTGGTTGGTAATAATTCGCAACAGTTATATATCTCATTCTCGATTTTAACTAAACTATTAATTAAGAGCTGTTTTCCGGTTGGGATTAATAATTTTGATTTTGCCTGTTCACTCTGAGTAGTCCATTCTTCAATATTAGCATTCTCATCAAGTACCAGCGAACCAGTTAAACCATATTCAGCTAAAATCATCAAACTTCCTTGGGCTTTGTTAACTAAACTTTGGATTATCTCTAAATTATGTATAATCGAACCACGAATGATTTCGGGTTGAATTAGTGAAATCTTCAAATCAATCTACCTCCAATTTAAAATAAAATAAACTTAATTTAAAACGCCCCATTTTCTATAGCCACTACACGA
>JBFYZC010000304.1:0-3068 GCA_041309705.1 Bacillota bacterium
GATGTAGGGACAGGTCGCGACCTGTCCCTACATCAACTACAAAATATAATACAGTCCCCATTAATAATCAGGGGTTGTTGCTAACTATTTTTAAAAATGTTTTGCAACAGCCCCTTTGCTAAACCAATAAGTTATTTTACTTAAAAACCATAGGTATCAAAAGCGGAATTTATACCATCACTAGCTGCAGCATCATAACCATTGTCATAAACCACATCTGCTGGACATGAACAATTGCAAGAACAATAACAACTACATGTCTGATAGATCTCTACTGACTCAAGGTTAATGCTAAATGGTTTTCCTAACATTATTTTCACCTCCTTTTTAAAAATAAGGACGTTTCATGATATTGGTAGCGTCCTTTTTCTAAAATTTATTTTAACTCTAGCAATTATGTGCAGTTAAAATTTGCTGGTATGTAGCTGCAGATTCTAACAGAGAATGATGCGTACCAATGGCAGTAATCTTGCCCTCTTTGAGTACGATAATCTGATCGACATATTCTAAAATATAGGGGCGATGTGTGATGATTAAAGCAGTTACTTCTTTTCCCATCTGATAAAGGAGTTCGTTGGTCTCACGTTCACTGTGAATATCTAATTGGGAAGTGGCTTCATCCATTAAGATGATCTTGCTATCTCGCACTAGTGCTCGTGCCAGGGCGATCTTTTGGCGTTGTCCACCAGAGAGTTTCACTCCATTTCTACCGATGGAGGTTTCTAAGCCTGCTGGAAGTTCTTTGAGCATGGTAAGTATTCTTTGAGCTTCGTGAGAACTATTTTGAAAATTTTTTTGCTTCTTTTTGAAACATAACCCGAGGTTTTCTTGAATGGTAGTACTAAATAGATAGGTTTCCTGGGTTACTGTGGCGATCATTTGACGTAATTTTTTTAAAGGAATACTCTCGATGGGTAGATTATTAATCAGAATCTCACCATCATTTGGACGATAAAATCCAAGCAAGAGGTTAAAGAGAGTTGTTTTTCCAGAACCATTAGCACCAATAATTGCTACTTTTTCGCCTTTATTGATCGAGAAAGAGATGTTTTTTAGTGCTTCTTCTCCATTAGGATAAGTAAAACTAACATTTTGAAAACTAATTAAAGGATTTGAACTATTCGAACTATTTTCCAAACATAGATTATGGTTTGGTTTTTTTTGTTCTTCTTCAGGTTGGTTTAGTAATTCAGTTAGATGTTTGGCAGAAGGGAAGAAACCGGAAAAAAGATATTGTAAGTTAATAAGATTGGAGATTGGAGCATAAACCAAGCTAAGATAGGTAGTGAAAGCAAAGAGAGCCCCGAAGGTCAAGCTTTGATTAAAGACTAAAACAGCTCCAATGATGAAGGTTAATTCGGTACCCAATTCGGAAAGGTTCCCATCCCAAAAATTGCGCCATTGATCAAGGAGAATAAAGCGTGTATTGGTTTTGATAATCGGACGTTGTAAATTTATGTATTTTTTAATAAATTTCTCCTCGATCCCTAATAGCTTTATTTCTTTGACACCACCAATAGCATCTCCATACCAGCTAGAAAATTCTTTATTCGCTTTAAGGAGTTCTTCGTGGGCTTTACTTTTAACTTTGGAAAATTTGATGTTAATAATGATCTTTAGAGGAATGATAATTAGTCCAAGTAGTGCAAGTATGGGACTGATTAAAAATAGTCCAATTAAGCTTCCAATCACCCTTAAAAGATCACTTATAATAAAAAGCATGGAACGATTAGCAATAGTACAGATATTATTGATATCTAGATTAACAGTGGATAAGAGTTGTGTGGCATTGGCGTTATTATAAAAATCAATCTTTAGATTAAGTAGTTTTTTGAAGACTTTGAGCTGTAATTTAAAGGGCAGATGAGTAGAGATCTTAGCATAGTAATTGGCTTGAATTAGCTGTAGGCTACGATCAAAGATATTAAGGGAAATCGAAATGGCAGTCAAGATTAAGACATAAGAGAGATTATTTTTAAGAATCCCTTCATCAATTACTTGTTTATTTAAAAGTGGCATTAGCATTCCAATTGAGGTGGAAATGAGAATAATGCAACTTAAGAGAATGATGATTTTAAGATACGGCAACAAAAAATGAAGCGCCCATTTAAAGAGTTTGAGATTCTCAAACAAATTAGTTCCTCCCATCAGTTGAGAAAGAATATTTGAGCTCTTTATGAATTCAAGTGAATTAGAGAGACAATTGTTTTGATGTATTAATTATAACATTAATAATAAATTTAATCAATTATAATTTAAATAAAATTTTAAAAATTATAAATTATAAATTAAAGGAATGCAAATATAATACTAAGCTGTATTAATATTTCCCGGTAAAGTTCTTTCATGATGTCGAGTGAAAATATCGAGCGTAATAGCGATTTTTTGCGAAGATAAAATGGATAAGATCTTTCCGAAAATATATAGAATTTTTGTAAATTGAATCGGCTATTTGTATAGAGATGATCACACTACTCTCCCCTTCTTTTTGTAAGATTTTGAAATGAAAGTAAAATTAAAGGCTCTTATCATGTTTTGGACTGATATCGGATTATATTTAGTATGAAATCCTTGGTATTATTGAATTTATAACTAATATGGCTATGAATTCGATAAACACTGATTTAATAATGGTTTAACACAATTAAGTTCGTTCATCAGTCTGAAACCCGACAAGAGCCAGAGAATTTATTAAGTAGGAGCAAAAAAATTACGCGGATTGTCGTAGGACATGACAATCCGCGTTTTAAGTAGCTGATTATAAAATTATGACCCTGATTGGCTAGTTTGTAAATTGTTATTGGAGTTACCTTGAGCAGTATCAATTTTGGGTGGTACTACTCCAAACCGAATACTTTTAGCCAGATATGAGAGATTCATTTCGTTAGCCTGATACCACTCTGGGGAAGAATTGATGTAGAGATAGATGCGATAACTACCTGCTTCACGTACGATATAACGTTCATTTTCAATTTCAATATATTTACCTTCAGCTCCATCACGAAAGATAAAATCTTTAATCATGCCTTGCGTGCCTGCTAAAGAAGTGTAATCTTGTTCATTGGGTA
>JBFYZC010000305.1:0-6121 GCA_041309705.1 Bacillota bacterium
CTTGTTTTCAAAGCTCTCGCTCACACAGCTTTAGTAGTTTATCATATCATTTTCTATCTGTCAACTACTTTTTTATCTTTTGTTGCATTTTTTCTTGGTTGTTATTTTGAGTAGTTTGGTTTGTTGTTGCAGCTTTAGTATCTTAACATAACTATTTTCTCATGTCAAGTGATTTTTATACTTTTTTTTGATAGTTTTTAGACTAAAATATTAAAAATGTCGATCGAGCAAGATCTGCTCTCGTAATCTCCGCAAACCATCTTTAATTGCCCTCGCTCGCACCTCACCGATTCCTTCAACTTCATCTAATTCTTCGGTGGAAGCATTTAAAATCTTTTGTATTTCGCCAAAAGTACGAATCAAATTATCAATCACTGGCAATGGCAACCGTGGAATCTTTTGCAAAACACGAAAACCTCTTGCAGTAATCGAGAGATCCAGCGTTGTTCCACTTGGATATCCTAGAGCACGTACGAATGAATTCATCTCCAAGAGATCATCATCATCCCAAGCAATTACTTCTTTCTTGAATTGCTCGACTGCCAGATCATCACGGAGATAATCTTTGATCACAGTTTCTCCTTCGTCCTCAACATCAATCATCAATTCTTCCAATTGCATACTGACCAGACGTCCTTCATCACCCAGTTCATAGATATAACACTCTACCTCCTGAGCAATTCGCGAGACCATCTCCGAACGCTGCAAAACCACACAAACATCTGCCAAAGTAACCAAATCCTCAAACTCCAAAGCAGAAAGATTCAATAAAGACTGCTCCAAAACACTCTTATATTTCTGTAAGGTCTGCAAGGCTTGATTGGCTTTAGCAAGAATCGTGCCAAAATCACGTAACACGTAACGTTCATTACCTTTATATAAAGTGATTACATTACGCCGTTGCGAGATTGCAATCACCAATTCTCCTGTTTGAATTGCCATTCTTTGTGCTGTACGATGTCTTGTTCCAGTTTCAGTAGTCGGAATCAAATTATCCGGTGTCAAATGAGCATTTGCCAGCAAAATTCTTTTGGTATCAGCAGAGAGCACAATTGCTCCGTCCATCTTCGCTAATTCATAAAGAAAAGATGGTTGGTAATCAGTATCAATTCGAAAACCGCCATCCACTAACTTCATGACCGCTTCCGCATCCGAGATCACAATTAGTGCTCCCGTTCTTGCTTTTAAAATATTCTCTAAACCTTCATATAAATTAGTTCCTGGAGCAATAATCTTAATTGTTTTATATAATTTCTCACGTTCCTTAATTGTACGATTCATCCAAACCTCCAATTTCAAAAGATTCCATAGTTACTCTACAAACTATTTCTTATCCTCAAGATCATTCTTGCCCAAAATCGGCAAAATTTTCATTAATTCACGTAAATGATCCAACCCTAATAGCTCAAGATTGGAAGTTGGCTGATTTTTTTTCGCCGCTCGCCGCGAGAGCACACACTGCGCAAAACCCAAACGATTTCCTTCTCCTACTAAACGATCTGTATCTGGGGTTGGGCGAATCTCACCTGCCAAAGTTAACTCACCATTCCAAAAAATCTTTGGATTAAAGACAAATCCACGCACTGCCGACAGAATCGCCGCCGCAATTCCCAAATCTAAAGCAGGATCATCCGTCTCAATGCCACCTGCAGTCGAGACAAAAACATTTTTATTGCCCAGACGTTCCCCGACCCAGCGCTGCAGCACTGCCGTTACCAACAAGAGACGGTTCCGGTCAATCCCAATTGCAATCTGACGTGGCGGGATTCCTTCTGGTACATCCGTTACCAAAGCCTGAACCTCAGTGAAAATTGGTCTTGTCCCGCGCGCACTAGCCACTACTACTGCTCCGGCAATTCCCTGACTCCGGTTTTCCAATAAATATTCCGAAGGATTAACTACCTCTCTCAAACCACGCCCCATCATCTCAAATAAGGCTACTTCCTCGGTTGAACCAAAGCGATTTTTGACCACGCGACCCACTCGCAAGCTTTGACTACGGTTTCCTTCGAGATAAACTACCGTATCCACCAGATGCTCCAAGACTCGGGGACCTGCCAGCGTTGATTCCTTAGTAACCTGTCCAATTAGAATGATCGGAATCTTACTCTGCTTGGCAATCTTGATTAAAAAAATGGTACATTCTCGAATCTGCGAGGGCGTTCCCGGTGTAGTGCGTACTCCGCTTAGAAATGAAGCTTGAATCGAGTCAACCACTACCAAACGGGGCTGTAATTTCTCAATGTGCTGCCCCACCAGTTCCAGATTAGTTTCTGCAATTACATAAAGTGTATCCGGAAAAGCTCCCATTCGATCAGCGCGAATCTTCGTCTGCTCTGCTGATTCCTCACCACTTGCATAGAGTACCTTGCCATCACGTGCCACATTACCAGCGGTCAAGAGACTCAACGTACTCTTGCCAATTCCCGGGTCACCCACCAAGAGCATCACCGAACCCGCAACAATGCCACCACCCAACAAACGATCAAACTCACCTAGACCAGTACTAATTCGTAACGAAGGGTCTGTTTTGACCTCATTCAAAATCTGCGGTTCTTGATAGCTGCTCAAAGTAGTTAGTTCCTGAGCGGCATCCTGAACACTCTCTTCACGCATTGTACCCCATTCACCACAAGCCGAGCATTTTCCTGCCCAACGCAACTCTTGATGTCCACAATTATCACAAAAAAATATCGTTTTCGGTTTTTTCGCCATCTAACAACCTCGATTCCAAAATTACATTTCAAATAAATCCTTTCCGATCCAGACTACGATACTGAATCGCCTCTGCTAAATGAGACAACTCAAGCTGAGATTTCCCTTCCAGATCGGCAATTGTCCGTGATAATTTCAAAATTCTCGTATAAGCCCGAGCACTCAGAGAAAACCGTTGTACTGCCTGACGCAAAAGTTCCTTACCTTGTTGATCCAACTGACAATATTCACGAATCTCTTTGCTACTCATATGAGCATTACAAAAATGTGAGGTTCCTGCAAATCTAAGTCTTTGAATCTGGCGTGCTGCTTCAACTCGCGCCCTAATTACTTCCGAAGTCTCCCCTTGGGGCACTTGTTCAAATTCAAAATCAGCCATGCGTGGTACTTCAATCTGCAGATCAAAACGATCCAGCAATGGACCTGAAATTCGTCCCTGATAACGCCGGATCTGATTCGGAGTACAGCCACAGGCACGCTGTGGATCGCCAAAATAACCACATGGACAAGGATTCATTGCTGCTGCCAGCATAAATTGCGCTGGAAAAGAAAGGGTGGTTGCCGCACGAGCAATGGTTACCTTCCCATCCTCCAGTGGTTGCCGCAGTACTTCCAGCACCTCGCGACTAAACTCCGCTAATTCATCCAGAAAAAGCACCCCAAAATGTGCCAAACTCACCTCGCCGGGGCGCGGAATTCTTCCCCCACCGATTAATCCAGCCGCACTAGTGCTGTGATGTGGGGCGCGAAATGGTCGCGTTTTTATTAAAGCCACTCCCGGTGTCAGTAGTCCACTCACACTATAGATCTTGGTCAACGCCAAAGCTTCTTCCTCGCAAAGTGACGGCAGAATTCCCGGCAGACGTTTGGCGAGCATCGTCTTACCCGAACCAGGCGGTCCCAGCATCAAGAGATTATGTCCTCCTGCCGCCGCAACCTCCAAAGCACGCTTCGCTTGTTCCTGACCCTTGACATCAAACATATCATTATCAATATTAAATCTTACTGTTTCAAGCTCACTTGTTTCGAATCCTTCATCCTTCGGCAGCCAAGTATTATTTAAAAAATCTAGCACTTGTTGTAAGTTTTCTACTGGAATAGGGGTAATTCCTTTTACCACCATCACTTCTGCCAAATTTATTTTCGGTAAAACTAAATATTTTAAACCAGCCGCCCTAGTTGCTAATGCCATCGACAATGCTCCAATCACCGGACGTACTGCTCCATCAAGTGCCAGCTCACCTACTAAAGTTGTCTCACCTAATTTATCTGCCAAACAATCACCTTTGGCTGCCAAGATTCCCACCGCAATCGGGAGATCAAAACTCGATCCCTCTTTCTTGATATTTGCCGGAGCAAGATTCACGGTAATCCGATGGTCATAAAAGCAGAGCTTAGAATTTTTAATTGCTGCCCGCACCCGATCTCGTGCCTCTTTAACCGCCAGATCAGGCAAACCAACAATATCAAAGCTTGGCATCCCCAAGCCCAAATCCACCTCAATCTGCACCAGAAAACCATCGATTCCGTTCACCGCAAGACTTAATACTTTCGCTAACATCTGGTACCGCTCCTTCTCAAACTCTAGCTTTGTAAAGCATTTTTTATCAATTCGATCTGATAATTACCCTCTGGCGTAAAATCAATCGAGACCACATCAAAGCGCACTGCCACCTCTCCCAAATTATGCAGACTAAGATAATTCTGCGCGGTCAAGATCAGATGCTGCTGTTTGGTTTTGGTGATTGCCTGATAACCTTTGCCATAATTCGCATTCCGTCTGGTCTTGACCTCAATAAAACACCAGACTTCATGATCTTTAGCAATCAGATCCATCTCCCCAAAAATGCAACGAAAATTCCGGGTTACCAACTGATAACCATTAGTAACTAAATAATGCGCCGCGACTTCCTCGCCCCAAGTACCAAGTTTTTTACGATTATGCTTCTTTTCCATATCTTTACAAAAATTCTCGTTTTTTATTCTTTTTCCTGTCATCCAATCAATAAATCACAAAAAATAGTACTTTAGTCCCATATATTTTCTGAAAGATCTAATTCATTTTATCTTCGCAAAAAATCCTTAGTACGCTTTTAATACTTTCTAAAAAATCTAATTTATTTTATCATCGTGAAAAATCCTTAGTGCTTTGGATATTTTCACTTGATAAAATAAGAGATTTTTATTGGAAACTATTATAGACATTTTTACTTGATATAATGAAAGATCTTTACCAAAAAATATATAATATTGATTGAAAAATTTTATAAAATATGATCTAATATAGAAAGACTTATTTTATATAAAATTGATAATGGAGTTGGTTTCATGAAAAAATCTGCTTTACTATTAACACTCTTTCTCCTTCTCAGCGTTGCCTATCCAAGCCTTGCAACTACCGAGACCCCACTTTTTCTCCTCGGAAATAATGGTCAGATGGAAGTACATCAAGAGACTGGCAAACTCATCTCTACTTTAAAGATCGAAAAAAATCCAACAGAGATCATTACTACCAGTCAAGGAAAGAAAATTCTCTTATGTAAAGGAGAAATTAAAAACAAAAAAGGTACTCCAGGCAGCTTAAGACTACTAAGTGCAGATTATCAGTCTTTCACTAACAGCATCGAGTTCAAATCGACCGTCAATAATTTCTGTCTTAATCAAAACAAATCAATTCTCTGGGTCACTACTACCGCCAGTTTATCAGGAAAAAAATTGCTCAATCCAATGTTATATCAGATTGATTTAGAGACTTTCGCCTGCCAAGAAGTAACCCTTACTAATAATGTTTGTGCTCTGGAAGTCAGTAATTCCGAAAAGTTTTTAGCTGTTAGTCTCCTTGGAAATGAAAAATCAGAAGCTAAAGTTGATCTCTTTGATACAGTAACTTTGAGTAAAATCAAGGAATTTCAAGTTGCACAAAATCCTGGCAGACTATTATTTGATAAGAACGAGCAAACTTTAATGATTGTCAGCTATGGTTATCAGAGTACCTTGAAATTTTTAAAAAAAGGTTATTATCAAAGTAAAAAACCCCTTGCTGGAGCAATCACTTATTTTGACCTTGTAACAAAGAAAGTTAAAAAGCATGAAATTTTGGAGATGATTTCACAAGATTTAATTCTTGGTAATTCAGGTGATTGGTATGCTATCATAAAAGATTCCAAAAATAAAATTAAGGTAATCAGTTTTAATTGCGAAGGTAAAAAATATGAACTTACAACAGAATTCATCCCCAAATTAATTCAAGAAAATCCCAACAATAGTCAAGTCTTCATCCAAGGTGACCTTCAGCTTTGTATTTATGATCCGAAATCAAATCAGATTATCAAAACCATGACTACTCCAGGCAAGGCAGCACAGATTTATTTTATACCTAATCACCCTTACGGCTACCTTTATAATG
>JBFYZC010000306.1:0-4294 GCA_041309705.1 Bacillota bacterium
GCAATTAGTGATGGTTTACTACCATCCATTTTTAACATTTTGACATTAATCCCAGCCGCCTTGGTGATTAGCATCCATTTAGTATGCCAAAGTCCTCCTTGAACGGCAGCGGTTGCTCGAATATTTCCCGGTTTAGCTTTAGCATCAATAATTAAATCTTTAAATGTTTTGTACGGTGAATCAGCTGGAACTAAAACAACACCTTTAGAGCCACCAACCATAAAATATTCCCAATCCTTGGTAGTACTATAGTGACCACCGTTAACCGGTAAAAAGAGACTGGTTTCTGAAGTGCCAAGTAAATAATTTCCATTGTGTGAATTTTTTAATACAAATTCAGCAGCATTTCCACCATTGTTGCCAGTCATATTAATTACGTTAATTGGAACTTTAAGATATTGTTTCATTCCTTCCGCCAAGGCACGATTTACCATATCAGTAGCTCCACCTGGTGAAAAAGCACAAACAATCGTAATGGGTTGTTTGAAAATTTTTGCTGCCATAATGTTCGGCATGGAAAATATAGTAAAGACTATTAAGATAGAAAATTTTATAACTGATAATTTACGCATTAGTGATTTACTCCTTGATTATTAAATGTTTTTTGGTCTGGCAATCTTGAGATCAGCAGGATTATGTTTGGCAGTACCTAAATCATAGAGCGTCCAACAAAACTTTGCTTCCAGATCTTGGGCGACGTTTTTGGCTTTTTTTCCAGAATAACCATAAGGAGTAGCAACTTGTTCTTTAAGGAGATTGGTGACTACTTGCGATTTCATAGCTGCTTGAAAAGCTTGATTCAGTTCGTTCAAGATTGGTTTGGGGGTGTTGGCAGGTACAGCAAGACCAAGCCACATTGGAAGAGGGAAGACTTTTTTTAGTGTTGGAAGAACGTTAACGATTGCTGGAATTTCACCAAATTCTGGAATAGTATATGGTTTTAATTCAGACATACACAAGGCTCGCAGTTGTTTTTGGTTTATGTAAGGTAAGGCTTCACCAAGTGAAACATGAATGATGTCTACATCACCAGCTACACCAGCAGTAAGTGAAGGTTTGCTTCCGTTCATGGGTAAGACATCGACTTTAATACCAGCAGTTTTAGCAATTAACGCCCATTTGGTGTGCCAGAGACCACCAGAGACACCGCTAGCAACTTTAATTTTGCTAGGATTGGCTTTGGCAGCAGCGATTACTTCTTTGAAGGTTTTGTAAGGTGAATCAGTTGGTACCAAGATTACGCCTGGTGAACCACCTGCCATGAAATACTCCCAATCTTTTGTAGTAGTACTATGACCACCATTAGCTGGTAAAAAGAGATTAGTTTCAGAAGCGCCAAGAATATTGTAGCCATCACGTGGTTTTAGCCAGACAAATTCAGTCGCAGTCCCACCATTATTACCAGGCATATTTACAACATTGACGGGAACACCAAGGTACTGTTTCATTCCTTCGGCAAGGGCACGATCAACTAGATCGGTACCTCCACCAGGAGAAAAGGAACAAACAATCGTAATTGGTTGTTTAAAGATTTTTGATGCGGCTAAACCCATTCCTGAAAATACTGACATAGTTAATAACGAGACCACACTCGAGATTAAAATAAATTTACGCATTAAAAGATTCCTCCTTGAGAGATATTGTCTAAAAATATTATCGACACCCCTCAAGCAGGACTTTAGAAAAATTGAACTTGAAATGTTATTTTCAGAATTAACCACTTGTATCATTCGCCAAAAGCTTGACAAAGCTTTGCGCGGCTTTGGATAAAGGAGTACTTGGATACTGTACCAGTCCAATACCTCGTAAAGGTAAGCTTTCTTTTAGCAGAACTTCAAATAGTTCCCCACTCTTAATTGCTGCCAGAGCAGTTTTGCGCCAGACATGTCCGACTCCCAAGCCGATCTTAGCAAACTCTACAATTAAGTCCACACTCTCCAATTCAATCTCAGGGATTAAAATTTCTGCTTTGCTGTCTAAATATTTTTCTAGATGCACTCGGGTTGCACTATCCTTCTCCAACATTAATAGGGGATAATTGGCTAATTCGGCGAGGCTAATCGAGTGAGCTTGTAGAGTTGAAAACTTGGAACTGGCAACAAAGATATCCTCTGCCTGCAGTAGCTCCGTAACATTAAACTCAGCGGTAACGGGTAGAGTAGTGATTCCAAAATCAAGACTGCCTTTCTTAAGAAGCTGTAAGATCTGGATTGAGGTTCGATTGATGACGCGCAAAGTAATTTGGGGATATCTTTGATTGAATTGCTCTAGATAGGGTAGTAGATAATATTTACAAACAGTATCACTAGCACCTAAGCGAATCTCACCTGCTTCTAGATTTTGAATTGCATGTAGTTTGCTCTCGCCAATTTTGATCGCCTGATAAGCCTGTTCGATATGGTGAAAGAGGATTTCTCCTTCCACAGTGAGCTGTAATTGGCGGGCTTTACGCAGAAAGAGTGGGGTCGCTAATTCCTCCTCCAAATGTTTGATGGTTTGACTGACGGCTGATTGTGTGATAAAGAGTCGCTCCGCAGCAATGGAGAAACTTAAATTAGCTGCAGCATGATAGAAGATCTTGTACCATTCAAAGCTGATATCCATCGAAATTCTCCTTTTTCTTTTATCATAACAGAGATCGAGTTATAAGTTAAACTAAAGTATCTAATTAAATATATTAATTTTACTTATTGATTGAAATAGGATAGAATAATACTTGAAAAATTTAATGACAAAGGTGGCTTATGCAAATGAAGCATAATCTAAGACGGGTTTTTGTTGAGAAAAAACCGGGTTTTGATATTGAAGCAACTGGTCTCTGTCGCGATCTCCAGCATCACTTAGGAATTGAGGGTTTGGAGAGAGTGAGAATTGTAATTCGCTATGATCTCGAAGGTCTTTCGGAAGTAGTCTACCAACAGTCACGTTTTACCATTCTTTCCGAACCACCAGTTGATTTCTTTTATGAAGAACAATTACCACTCGAAGCTGGAGTGCGGGTTCTAGCAATCGAGTATCTGCCGGGACAGTATGATCAACGGGCTGATTCTGCGGCACAATGTATTCAGATCTTGAGTGGGGACGAGCCTCCCCGAGTACGGGTGGCAAAAATTTTAATTTTTGAAGGTGAACTTTCTGATTTAGAATATGAAAAGATCAAAGCTTATTGTATTAATCCAGTGGAAGCGCATGAAGCAAGTCTTGCCAAGCCTGAAACCTTAGCCTTGGAGATTAATTTACCTGAGAGTGTACCACAATTAAAAGGCTTTTTGAGCTTGGAGCTTGAGGGTTTGACCAAGCTGCATCTTGAGATGGGACTCGCGATGTCCGTCGCGGATCTGGAATTTTGCCAGCAGTATTTTCGTGAAACTGAAGCTCGTGAACCTAGTATCACTGAGATTCGGGTTTTGGATACCTACTGGTCGGATCACTGTCGGCATACTACTTTTTTGACTGAAATCGAGTCAGTCGTGTTTGAAGCAGGGAAGTATGCGGGAGTTTTTAATGATACGTATCAGTTATATTTAAAGAATCGTAATAATGCTAAAGAAATCTGTTTGATGGATCTGGCAACTGCCGCCATGAAAGAGCTGCGCAAACAGGGGAAATTAGCTGATTTGGATGAATCAGACGAGATTAACGCTTGTAGTATCGTGGTGCCGGTACAGATTGATGGCAAAGCTGAGGAATGGCTGGTAATGTTTAAGAATGAGACACACAACCATCCCACCGAAATTGAGCCGTTTGGTGGGGCAGCCACCTGTTTGGGAGGAGCAATTCGTGATCCCTTGTCAGGACGTGCCTATGTTTATCAAGCAATGCGCGTGACGGGCAGTGGTGATCCACGCGCGACGATTGCCATGACGATTCCAGGGAAATTACCCCAACGTAAGATTACTACTGGTGCGGCAGCAGGTTATAGCTCATATGGGAATCAGATTGGTTTGGCAACTGGACAGGTAGCGGAGATCTATGATCAGGGTTATCTTGCCAAACGGTTGGAGATTGGCGCAGTAATTGGTGCAGCACCACGCAAAAATGTCGTGCGGATTGCCCCGAGTGCCGGAGATCTGATTGTGCTTTTGGGAGGACGCACCGGACGAGATGGTTGTGGCGGGGCAACTGGTTCTTCGAAAGCGCATACGGAGGAGTCGCTGGCTACTTGTGGAGCAGAGGTGCAAAAGGGGAATCCGCCGACTGAGCGGAAACTGCAACGTTTATTTCGCAATCCTGAGGTGAGCCAGTTAATTAAGAAATGTAATGATTTTGGTGCTGGTGGGGTTGCAGTAGCAAT
>JBFYZC010000307.1:0-3925 GCA_041309705.1 Bacillota bacterium
AGTGATTGAAACTCTAATTAAAATTAGAAAAGCCAATCATGTCTTGCGTGGTAGTAGAGTATGGGTGGAACGCGCTGAGAATGGTCTGTATGCAGCTTATATAGGAAATGATAATGGTGAAGAAGTAGCAATCAAAATTGGGAATCAAGGTTGGGAAAATTATGAAAGTTGGAAACCAAGTAGTTCTTTGGGATTAAATTATATTTTAGAACGTCATGTTAAAGAAGGACATGGATTTACAGTTTATTACAAAAATTCAATTTACAATTAAGCCTATATACTTTCCAAAAGATCTAATGTATTTTATCTTCACGAAAAATCCTTAGTACTCGCTATACGTTCCAAAAGATCTAATTCATTTTATCTTCGTGAAAAATCCTAGTGCTCGCTATCCTTTCCAAAAGATCTAATTCATTTTATCTTCGTGAAAAATCCTTAGTGCTTTGGATGTTTTCACTCGATAAAATAAGAGATCTTTATTGTAAAGTATATGATCTTTTCACTCGATAAAATAAGAGATTCTTATTTGGATAGTATATATATCAAATTTCTTTTGACACTATCAGTTCTGGTAGTGTTTTTTTTACTTTATAGTCAAGGTAGTTTTGCGAATATTATTTATTTAAATTTAATATTGAATTAATTTAATAATTTTGCTATAATGAACTAAGGCAAACGTTTGCATTATAAAAATTTGACATGGAAGCTGGTTTTTATAATGATTAGAAAGGGGATAAAAATGATGAAGCAACCTATTAGACTGGTAATATTTATGTTGCTAATTGTTGTTCTACCAATTAGAGTGCTAGCTTCAGGAGGTGACTTGGCATACAATGGTAATGATCAAGGGACGGACATTATGCTGCAGGGATTTCATTGGGATAGCGCTAATCAACAGGGTAAGTGGTATGGTATTTTAGGTCAAATGTCTGAGGAAATTAGTAAGTATTTTAGTGTGGTCTGGATGCCTCCGCCAAATAATACTCCATCATTTGCTAAACAAGGATATATGCCAACTGAGTGGTATGATTTAAATAATTATTATGGAAATCAAGCTGATTTAATGAAAACAATCACCGCTCTTCACAATAATAAGCTTAAAGTTTTAGCAGATATTGTGATTAATCATCGCTGCGGCACTAATCAATGTCCACATGGATGCTGGATTCTTTATCAGAATCCCGCAATGAGTCCGGGAGTTAATTTAATCGATGGAAAGTACGATTTAATTAATTCTGGAGAAGAAAATACCTGTAAAATTTGTGCTAACAATCAACATAGCGAAGGTACCTGGAGCTACGGTTGGCGTACTTATACCTGTGATGATTATAATGCGGCACCTGATCTTTCACATTGGGAAGCAGATACGCGTCAAAAAGTTAAAAATTGGTTGAGTTGGCTAAAAAACTCGAAGAATGCTGGTTTTGATGGATGGCGTTATGATTATGTGCGAGGTTTTGCACCACAATTTTTGGCGGAATATAATGATGAGACTAATCCATATCTTTCGGTCGGTGAATTTTTTAAGTTTGAAAATGATCCACCTCAAGGACTACCAAGCTCACAGCGCCAAGCATCAGCGGATTTAATTAATGCTTCGAATAATAAAACAATGCTTTTTGATTATGATCTGAAGCGTACTTTGAATCAAGCTTTTGGGAACAATGTCTTTAGTGGAAATGCACTTGCTAAGCTAGGCGAGAATGGAGTAAATGGTCTGGTTGGCTGGTGGTCACAAGCAGCAGTAACTTTTGTGGATAATCATGATACAGGCTGGTCTCCGGGAGAATCTTTAAGCCATTGGCCGTTGCCTTGTCCCTGCAATGGTGATTTAATCTCAGTTAAAGCTGCTTATGCGATGATTCTGACTCATCCAGGAGTTCCATGTGTATACTGGGCTGATTGGAGTGACCGTGATGCTGATTTAAAGACAGTGATTGAAACTCTAATTAAAATTAGAAAAGCCAATCATGTCTTGCGTGGTAGTAGAGTATGGGTGGAACGCGCTGAGAATGGTCTGTATGCAGCTTATATAGGAAATGAAAATGGTGAAGAAGTAGCAATCAAAATCGGTAATCAAGGTTGGGAAAATTATGAAAGCTGGCAGCCAACTGGTGCATTGGGATTAATGAATGCTTTTGAGCGACATTATATGGGTGGTCATGCTTTTACGGTCTATTATAAAAATAAAATTTAACTTAAAAATTCATTTATTCACACAAGCTTGTTTGAATTCTTGGGAATTTATAATAAGCTTGTTTTTGTTTATGGTTTCTAGCGGAGTATTTTGGTTGATAGTGGTATGCTCGGTTTGATAAAGCTACTAATAGTTTGGCACATAGACTTAAAGATAGTTTTGTAAATTTATTATTAAAATTATTTTTTAAAAATTATCAATTTACATATTGAATATAAGTTATATTTTTGCTATAATAATTTGCGCAAACGTTTGCATTGTGATTATTAAAAATTATAAAAACGAAAGGGGAAAATGATGATGAAAAAAATATTAAAGTCGGGGCTGTTACTGTTACTATTAGTTGTAATTGCAGCATCTTATGTCTTTGCTTCAGGAAATGATCTTGCATACAATGGTAGTGATCAAGGGACGGACATTATGCTACAGGGATTTCATTGGGATAGTGCTAATCAACAGGGCAAGTGGTATGGTATTTTAGGTCAAATGTCTGAAGAAATTAGTAAATATTTTAGTGTGGTCTGGATGCCTCCGCCAAATAATACTCCATCATTTGCAAAACAAGGCTATATGCCAACCGAGTGGTATGATTTAAATAATTATTATGGAAATCAAGCCGATTTAAAGAAAACAATCACCGCGCTTCACAATAATAAGGTTAAAGTTTTGGCAGATATTGTAATTAATCATCGTTGTGGGACTAAACAATGTCCACATGGCTCTTGGAACCTATACAGTAATCCAGAGATGAATTCAGGGGTTGATTTTATTGATGGTGCTTATGATTTAACTAATAATGGCAAAGAAACTACCTGTAAGATTTGTGCTAATAGTAAGTATACTGAAGGTACCTGGAGTTATGGTGGGCATACTTATACCTGTGATGATTATTATGCCGCTCCGGATCTTGCGCATTGGAATGTCAGCACACGTGAGATAGTTAAAAAATGGTTGCGTTGGTTAAAAGAGCCTGCTAATGCTGGTTTTGATGGATGGCGTTTTGATTATTTACGTGGCTATTCACCACAGTTTCTTGAAGAATATAATGATGCCACTAGTCCATATCTTTCAGTGGGAGAATTTTTCAAGTTTGAAAACGATCCTCCGCAAGGTTTGCCGAGTTCACATCGTCAAGCTTTGGCAGATGCAATTAATCGCAGTAATAATAAGACAACCATGTTTGATTATGAGTTGAAACGTTCTCTGAATCAAGCTTTTGGGAATAATGTCTTTAGTGGAAGTGCACTTGCTAAGCTAGGCGAGAATGGAGTAAATGGTCTGATTGGTTGGTGGTCACAAGCAGCAGTAACTTTTGTGGATAATCATGATACAGGCTGGTCTCCGGGAGAATCTTTAAGCCATTGGCCATTGCCTTGTCCCTGTAATGGTGATTTAATCTCAGTAAAAGCTGCTTATGCGATGATTCTGACTCATCCAGGAGTTCCATGTGTATACTGGGCTGATTGGCGTGACCGTGATACTGATTTAAAGACAGTGATTGAAACTCTAATTAAAATTAGAAAAGCCAATCACGTACAGCGTAGCAGTAGAGTCTGGGTGGAACGCGCTGAGAATGGTCTGTATACAGCTTATATAGGAAATGATAATGGTGAAGAAGTAGCAATCAAAATTGGGAATCAAGGTTGGGAAAATTATGAAAGATGGCAAGATAGGAAGAGCACACGACTGAACTCCAGTCACAACGCCTTACTACTCGAACTCGTATGC
>JBFYZC010000308.1:0-6319 GCA_041309705.1 Bacillota bacterium
CCACAAAAAACGACTCCGATCAACACGCGCCTTATAATCAAATCGAATCTGTGCTTTTAATGTCATTAACTACTCCAGCCCCTTTAGGAACCATTTTTTTGAATTCCAGTAATTGGTGCAACTCACTTTGAGTAACTGGTCGAACTGTTCCTTCTTTTAAGTCTCCCAGCGACAGCGAGCCCATAGCAATACGCTTCAACTCAAGTACTGGATAACCCACTGCTTGCAGCATTCGTCTTACTTGACGTTTTCTTCCTTCACGGATCGTGACCTTGAGAATAGCATTCCCATTTTCAACTTTTTCTAATGCAATTTTTGCTGGAGAAGTAGGACCATCTGCTAAAAGAAGACCAGTTTCCAAACGTTCAATCGCACTAGATTCAGGTATTCCCTTTACTTTGGCTAAATAAATTTTTTCGACCAGATGCCGGGGATGAGTTAATGCCAGTGCTAACTCTCCATCATTAGTAAAAATTAACAGTCCCGAAGTATCGAGATCCAAACGTCCTACTGGATAAAGTCGCGCTGTAGTTTTGGGTAACAAATCCATCACGGTAGCTCTCCCAAAAGGATCATGTACGGTAGTTAGATAACCTGGTGGTTTATTCAAGATCCAATACTCATATGTTTGTTTAACTCCTACCAAATCTCCTTCAACTCGCACTAAATCATGATCAGGATCAATCTGTACTCCCAAATTACTACAGACAACACCATTCACACTTACTTTTCCTGCCTCGATTAGTCGATCTGCCTGACGCCGCGAGGCAACTCCAGCCTGAGCCAGAAATTTATTCAACCGTTCCATCAGATCTCTCCTTGTTAGCTTCAGGAAGCACGAACGAAAACTCACTACCTTCACCAAGTATACTACGTACGGAAACTTTACCATTATGACGCTCCACAATATGCTTCACAATTGAAAGTCCCAATCCAGTACCACCCATTTGACGTGAACGTCCCTTATCTACTCGATAAAAACGTTCAAAAAGTCGTGGCAGACTTTCTTCAGGAATTCCTATTCCAGTATCTTTGACGAAAAATTCAATCCCTTCCTCAATCATCCGACTGCCAATCAATAATTTACCACCCTCAGGAGTATATTTTATGGCATTATCGAGCAAATTAATCGCCACTTCACGCAAGAGACGCTCATCACCAATGATTAGTTTCACTTGAATTTGCTTACTTAATTCAAGCTTCTTTTCTTTTAAACGATTTTCAACTACCAAAACAATACTCTCAACTAATTTTTCCAAATCAATAGTGGTCTTCTTCAGCTCAGTCTGACCTGACTCCAGACGTGAAATATCCAAAAGATCTGAGACTAAATAGTTTAGACGTTCCGCTTCTTGGTGAATAATCGTCAGAAACTTCTTGGCAATCTCCTTATCTTCCAAAGCCCCGTCAAGTAAAGTCTCAATAAAACCGGTAATCGAAGTCATCGGGGTACGTAGCTCATGTGAGACATTTGCCACAAAATCCTTACGCATTGTCTCTAAGCGTCTTAACTTAGTGACATCACCAATTACTGCCACCACACCACGAATCTCTTCATCAATATCACCACGAATCGGAGCTAAATGCAGATTAAGCACTTTCTCACTCTCACCTGGCCAGATAATCTCTTGCGTCAAAGGATATCCTTTCACATAAATCTGATGAAAGATATCGCCCAACTCGCAATCAGGAAAAATCTTATAAGGAAATTCCCCAACTCCTTTACCTGGCTCCAAATTAAACAGCTCTGCTGCCGCCGGATTAATCAGACTAATCTGTCCCGTAATATCTGTTGCGACTACTCCTTCAGACATACTGCTTAAAATAGCCTGAATCTCTTCCATTCTGCCACGCAAAGTGCTGGATTGACTGGTATGTTCACGTTCAATTCGTTCAACTCCCATCGCAAGCTCAGCATAGATATCATTCCGTCTAATCATCAAACGACTGCGGGAGGGAGTCCCCGAACGCAAATCTTCAATAAAACGTTCTAACTCTTTAAGTGGATTAGCGATCCAACGATACATGATCAAACCAACAATCAAAAACCAGACAAAACAGAATAGAATAAAAGCAAAATTCGTCCAGGTAAACTCAATCAATAAAAATGGTAAAAAAAGAAGGAGGAGAAACCCCCCTAAATGATAACAAAGTTTATGCATTATTCATCACCCCGAAACCGATAGCCAACCCCACGCACCGTCTCTAAATAAATAGGATTAGCAGCATTCCCTTCGATTTTCTGTCGTAATCTGCGTACATGCACATCAACCGTTCTCGTATCGCCAAAATACTCATAGCCCCAAAGATGCTCCAAGAGAAACTCCCGTGTAAAAGCACGTCCTGGATTAAGCAGTAATAATTTCAAAAAATCAAATTCTTTGGGTGTCAATTCTACTTCTTCGCCTCGTACCCGTACCAGATGCTGACGGAGATCCATTCGAATATCGCCATACTCAATAATATCAGGCTCGCCTTCATCAACACCACCACTGCGCCGCAATACTGCTCGCACTCGTGCGGCTAATTCACGCGGTGAAAAAGGTTTGGTCACATAATCATCAGCACCCATCTCTAAACCCAAGACCCGATCTGCTTCTTCACTTTTAGCGGTTAAAATAATAATCGGAATCGATTTAGTGCTTTGATCAGCGCGTAATTGTTTACAGACTGACATTCCATCTAACTCCGGCATCATCAGGTCTAAAATCACTAAATCTGGCAGTTCCTGACGGACTAATTCCAAACCCTTACGACCATTTCCGGCAGAGATAGTACGATAACCTTCACGCTCCAAATTGTATTTAACTAGCTCGACAATATTTGGTTCATCTTCAACAATTGCAATTGTAAATGACATCTAGCAGTCCTCCTAAACTCTTAATCATAATTATTTCACAAAAAAACTTCTTAAATTTAATTATATCAAAAATTCAGCAAAATAGTAAGGAGAATTTACATCTTCACTGCTATGCCATTAACTTTTACACTACCGTCTAACTGCAGATTACTCTGCTTCACATCCAGCTTAATTGCTTCTTTCGCCTCGATTTGCACCTTTTGTTTAGCATTCAAATTAATCTTCTTGGTATTTACAAGTTCAATTCTTTTTTTACTATTAATCACAAAACCATTCTTCCCATTAAATTTAATCAGACTTATTTTACCCGCTTTGCTGGTTACACTAATCTCAATCTCTTCTTTACTGAATTTAATCTCTCGCCCCTGTTTGTTACGCCAATATTTAACTGCCGCGTCCGTAGTCTTGCCGCCTGCTGATCTCGAAGCCGCGATTGCAAACGCACGTGATTCCTCATTAACCGGAAAATAAAGCTGTACTTTATCCCCCACTTCGGGCATACAGTACCAACCAGTATTACCCGCGGCATTATAGGTCGTAGCATATGTGAAGGGAAATGCCTTCTCCTTTGCAACATGCTCTTTATCAAGATCAAAATTTAATTTAACTGTTTCTTTTTCCACCGCAATCACTCTAGCTGACATTAATACTCCGACAATCTGCTGATTATAGATCTCTTTTCGCCCCAGATCATCATGTGTCCCTAAAGTATAAATAAATCTCAAGGTATCTTCCTTTAATACCGCATTCGCCTCCGAGATATATAGTTCGCGTCCATCCTTAAAAGCTATCTTATCGCCAATATTCAACATCCGGGTTGTTTCTAGCTGATAATAGACAAAAATACTATGATTCTCAGCCACTCGCTTCCCCAATTGACACTTAATTACTTCTAGCTCACGATACTGATAAGATTTCTCATTTTTAGGAACTCCAAACCAAAAACGTGGTTGCGCAGTAGCTGCATCCGCAATCAAACCTGTCCCACAACGGGATGCCAAACGCCGCAGAAACTCCCAGTCTGTCTCGTTATACTGCAATGTAAATTCACCTAGGGGGGTCTTTTCACCAATCATATTCTTAATTACTGCCTGATATTTACTCTCAAATTTATCCAGCAATTCTCCATAAGTTAGCTTTACATCTTGAAAAGACTGTTTTTTAATATGAGTATCCATTTTATATGTATAAGAAACACACTCTGCTTCCAGATAAGTATTTCCACCCTCATGCTCTACTTTAATTCGCGCGATCATGCCGGTAAAGAGATTACGAATAAAACTACCAGCTTCATTCAGATGATCAATTGTTACTTTAGTCTGCTCATCAGTAACTTTCACATATTGATCTCCCAATACTGCATCCTCACCCAACAAAACACCACGCAGATGTACTCGGACATGATCATTAATCTTACGACTGATCGTTAACTCTTCTAACTTCAAATTGAATGGATGTACCTTAATCCTTCCACTCACAATTGGCATCTTTTCTACAGAACTCATCCCGTTACTCCTCTCAGCTTATCATAGTTCACAAAGCTTCACCTGAAAAATAGATCTCGGTAATCGCAGTATCATCATACTTTTCTCCCTGATAAACCTCCATAATCTCAAATCGCAAAGTTCGGCTAGTCTTTTGATCATACCATTTAGAGAGATCAACCTTAAACTTCTGCTCTGCCATACTATCCTGAAGCTCCAAAATACAATACGATTCATTATTAATACTTAATTTTAAACGTTTGACTCGAGAATTAGCTAACCATAATTCTTTGGAAGCAAAATAACCATTATAGATCAAAATTGTATCAATCTTCGCCGAATCCGGCTTAAAAGTATAGGTTATTGCTTCACCTACACCATAACCCGATACTCCCTCAATCCAGGCATTTTTAAAACTAATATCATAAGCATTCATTGCCAGATAAACAGTGTTATTTTGCGGTTTAAGCTCAGAAGTAGCTTCAATATTCTCCGGTCGATTAAGATTAGACCAATCATCACCTTCACCATAAATATCCCAAATACTAGTTTTGGTATCATCATATTTAGCCAGTAATTGCTGCTCTGTACTTGATAAACTCTCTTTTTTCTTAATCCCCGCTGCTAATTGTTCGTATATTTTTGCCCCTTCATTCCACTCAGCTTCTGCTTTCTCGCTCAAATCAGGAGTCAGACCAATTTTAGGCTGCAAGATTTTAATTGCTCCATTCACTTGCGTCTTAGATTGATTAGGCTTTATACAAAAAAAACAGTAACTCAAGCCCAGTAAAACGATTACCCCAACCACACCCACCAGCAACATCAACTTTCTCTTCCCCAACCACAATCACTTCTTTCTAAGAACTCTCACTAATCCCCCGCAGAGGCAGTTTGAACAAATTTTCACTTATATAATTTCTCCTCAAAATAAAAATTTCCTTCTTTTACCAGTCGGTGATACATTACCTAAAACTTTTGACTTTATATCTGGTTGTTTAAAGATGCGAACTTGGTTGGCTATAATTAAATAATCAGTGTATTATTAATGCATTTCTCCAAAATAAATCATCTTCATTCCATCATCAAACCATGAATATACTATTAGCAAACTTTGCTTCATCTCCATATACTTAGTCTTCAAAACAACTTCTGCTCTTTTATCACCATTAAAATCATACGTAAAAAACATTTTTGGCCATCCATCTCCATCAAATCCAGGTTTCTCCCAAACATCAAGTGGAATTCGCCGATATCCTTGTTGCTTGCTAACATAAGCAACTATTGCTACTGGCTTAGGATTAACATCATCATAGTTACTCCCTACAATTAATACATAATCTTTTTTACCATCACCATTTAAATCAGAAATCATTGTTTCATTCACTACTGGTATAAAAATGTTTTTAAAATCAGCATTTATATTCTTTATATCAATTTTTACAACATCTTTCAAAAATCCAACCCCGTCATAATCTTTGCATAAAAAATCTGCAACTACTTTATCCAATTCTTTAGGCTTAATAATTTTATTAGTTGAATTTATCTGATAACTTTTCCCAGAAGAATATATACCAATAAAATCAACATTTCTTTTGAAATTGCAATTAATATGGTTGAAATCTTTATCTAAGCAAATAATGTCGCTAGTCTTTTTTAAAGTCTTAGTAGCATCAATTATTTCATAAACATCAAATCTTTGCCCTTGCCAAGCATTTTTGCTCGTCGCAGCACGCCAAACTCCATCTGAATCAACTGCACTCTCCAAAGAAAGCCAACCTCCATCACCATCATCATTTGCAGAAATCATTGACATTAACATGATTGGTTTAGGATTATTAATAGCTAAATTTTCTAATTCCAGCTCAAATGGTTCCATAATTACGATATTATTATCTTTATTTAAAGGTGCAGTTAATGTACCTTCTTTTAAAACTATCTTTAATATTCCTTTAGGCAATTTATTAGAAATTAAAAT
>JBFYZC010000309.1:0-5743 GCA_041309705.1 Bacillota bacterium
GATTTCTAATTTAGAAGATTTTCCATATCATGACTTGGGATTTGCTAAAGTTGATTTACATCGTAGTTTACGCCAAGGAAGTCCTGAAGTAATCTACTGTCCTGGAAAAACCGATCAAGAGATCTTGAATATATTTCTTGTTTTAAAAGAAAAAGCTAAAAATATAATTGCTACTCGAGCAGAACTTACTACATATAATAAAATTCATGAAATAGTTCCAGAGGCAATTTATTTTGAAAGAGCAAAGATTATCGCAGTCTGGAGTGAAAAGAAAACTACACAAGGAATAGTGGGAATTCTTTCTGCAGGAACTGCTGATTTGCATGTGGCTGAAGAAGCGCGTGTGACACTTGAGATTTTGGGAAGTAAGGTGCAACAATTTTATGATGTTGGTGTGGCAGGAATTCATCGGTTGTTTGATCATCGTACAGCAATTAATAACTGTCGAGTTTTGATTGTAGTAGCAGGAATGGAAGGTGCTTTAGCAAGTGTAGTTGGCGGTTTAGTAAATAAACCGATTGTGGCGGTTCCAACTAGTGTTGGCTACGGAGCAAATTTTCAAGGGATGTCAGCCTTGCTAACGATGATTAACTCTTGCGCTAGTGGTATTGGAGTTGTAAATATTGATAATGGATTTGGGGCGGCGGTTTTGGCACATCGAATTAATTTGATTGGAGAGTAAAGAATGATTGCTTACTTGGATGGGAATGCAGGAATTAGTGGAAATATGTTTTTGGGGGCATTACTGGACTTAGGAATGCCATTTGAATATTTACAAGAGAAATTAAGTAATTTACCATTTGAAATGCCAAAATTAACATTTGAGCAGGTGAAACGGAAAGGCATTGGAGCAAAATTATTTGAGGTAGAATTGGAGCAGCATACTCATGCAGATAATCATGAAGCAGATCATCATCATCGACATCTAGAAGAGATTATCTGGATCATTGAGCAAGCTAATCTTCCATCAATGGTACAGAGTAAGGCGATTGAATGCTTTAAAATTTTAGCAGCGGCAGAGGCTGAGGTACATCAGGTAAGTGCAAATGAGATTCATTTTCATGAAGTTGGTGCAGTTGATGCAATTATTGATATTGTTGGAACTTGTTTGGGTTTTGATTATTTAGGAATTGAAAAATTAATTGTTTCGCCATTGCGGGTTGGTTTTGGTACAGTTCATTGCGCTCACGGAGAGATTGCTCTTCCAGCACCTGCGACGATGAAACTATTAGAGGGATATCAAGTTTTTGGTGGAGAATATTCTGGAGAATGGACAACCCCAACCGGAGCAGCACTAGTTAGAACTTTTGCAACCGAACAAGCTGCAATGCCAGCAATGCAAATTGTGAAGACTGGATATGGAGCGGGAAGCAGTGAACGTGCAATTCCTAATGTTTGTCGGATTATACTCGGTGAGGTAGATCTGGTAGTTAAACAAAATGAAGTAGTGATCATTGAGACTAATATTGATGATATGAATCCCGAGATATATGGATACCTAGGAAATTTATTGTTAGAAAATGGAGCTAAAGATTATTACTTCACTCCAGTAATTATGAAAAAAGGTCGTCCGGGAGTAGTGATAACAGTAATGGTTGAGGCGACAGAGGTTGAAAAGATTGAAGCAATTATTTTTAAAGAAACAAGTACCTTTGGAACTAGGCGTTATCCTGTGGAACGAACTTGTTTGGAAAGAAATCAAATTGAAGTTGAGCTAGATAATTTTACTGTGCGAGTTAAAATTGGATATTTGGATGGAAAAATATTAAAATATGCTCCTGAATATGAAGAAGCTTTGCAAGTGGCACGAAGTTTGAATCAACCATTACGTGAAGTTTATGAAAGAATTGGTTTTTTGGTAAGAAAAATATTGGAAAATGGAGGAATATTGTTAAATATGAGGAATTAAATAGTGATAATTTCTGAGGAAGAAAGGTGTAACAAATGGGCTATCTACAAAGCTTAATTGAAAGCTATGGTGCAATAGTATTTTTAATTAATTCGGGGATGCTCGTATTATTATTCTGTTTATTTGTAATTAACGGAGTAAGAATTAAACGTTTAACTAAATTATTTAATGGCTGTGATAATAAAAATATGGAAGAAATTTTGGTGCAATTGATTAAAGAATCTAAATTGAGTCGTGATGAAATGGCGAAAATTTTAGCAATTGCTACCGAAGACAAGATCAAAACAGATCGAGCTTTGCAACAGTGGGGGCTAGTTCGTTTTAGTGCTTTTCAAAATATTGGCGGGGATCAAAGTTTTGCTTTGGCAATGTTAGATAGTAAAGGCAATGGAATTGTGATGAGTAGTATTTTCGGGAGAGAAGAATCTCGAATTTACTGTAAAGCGATCAAAGATGGGAAGTCAAGTTATACTTTATCAGATGAAGAGAGAGAAGCAATCGAGAAGGCATTGACTCAATATCAAGAGACAAAGAAGTAAATGACATAAATTTGTGATTTTGGAAGAGAGAAATTTTGAAGGGAAAATCTTTTGTGACGTCGAAGCTATTCTATAACATTATAAATTTTTGTATACAAAAATTTATTCTTCAGATATAGCTAACGATGCACCGGGGGTGTGATTTTATGAGAAAAGAAGTCCTAAAAAATATAAATAAAGGTTTTACTTTTATGATTGTACCAAACTCTTCAGGCGAGATCAGGAGTTGGGTTATTCCTTTTTCAACCATCTTAATTGTAGTAAGTGTGATTATCTTTAATATTTATGTCTTCCTTAGTTTTACAACTCAAGTATGGCAGATTAAAAGAATTCATAAGGAAGTAACCACCAAAAATCGTCAAATCAGTAAATTAGTTATGCAACAACAAGCAGTAAAACCAACATTAGATCGGAGCAAGATGATTGATCGAGAATTAGAATTATTAAAGAGAGAACAAGAAAAAATCGAAAAATCATGGCGTATCGTTAAAAGACTTTAAGTCTCTATTAATGTAACAAAAAAGCAAAAATTAGATCTGCCAAAGATTGAATATCTACGATATATGTTGAACAAAAAAGACAAACCAGTTCAACAGTTGATAAAATCAATAAATTTCTATTGTTATTTATATAGTTTTTTTGTTACTACACCGGAGGTGTAATTGGGTGAATAAAAAATTTTTTGAGGATTTTGGCAAAGGGTTTACCTTTATGATTGTACCAAACTCCTCAGGAGAAATTAGAAGTTGGATCATTCCATTTTCAGCCATTTTAGTTGTAGTAGGTATTATATTATTTAATGCGTATGTTTTTATTAGCTTTACTGCTCAAATATGGCAGATCAAAAAAATACATACCGAAATTACTACTAAAAATCGTCAGATTAGTAAATTAGTCTCACAGCAACAAGCAGTAAAACCAAATTTGCAAAAAAGTGATCAAATGATTTATATTTTGAATCAGATGAAAAATGATCGCGAGAGGATTGAAAAAGCCTGGGGTGCTTTAAGTGGTTCAAGTTCAAGCAAACCAAGGTCGCAACAACCTTATATAATGCGTAGTGGTGGGGAAGAGATTAGTGATTTAGAAGCATTGAATCAAAATTTAGATCAGTTAACGGATTATGTTGCAGTTGAAAAGGAGTTACAAAAAAATCTGCTTGGTAATCTGAGACTTAGTGAGAAGAAATTAGCGCATATTCCAACTGATTGGCCACTGAAAGTCTCGATAATTTCCTCTTGGTTTGGTTGGCGTGTACACCCGGTTTTGGGCTATTCGCGCAAACATGAAGGAATTGACTTGAAGGCAAAGATTGGTACTAAAGTTTATGCTTCAGCCAGTGGCACCATTAAGTTTGCAGGTTGGCAGAGTGGTTACGGTAATTTAGTGATTATTGAACATGATAATGGATATGAAACACGTTATGGACATAACTCAAGGATTTTAGTATTTAAAGGTCAGAAAGTGCGAAAAGGACAAGTGATTTGTCTCTCTGGCAACACAGGAGTTAGTAGCGGACCACATCTACATTTTGAGATTCGCTTAAATAAGAGGGCAATAAATCCAACAACATTTTTGAATAAATAAAAATTTATCAGCAAAGGAGAGCAAAAATGGTCTACAGAAATAAGGACAATTCTAGTCCAGTTCGCGTAGATACATTGATCGGTCGTGAAACCTCTTTTAAAGGTGTTTTTGAAACCCCTGGAGGAGCAGTCCGAATTGATGGATATTTTGAAGGAGAGTTTTATAGTGGTGGAGATTTGATTGTTGGTGAAACAGGGAGAGTAAATGGACTCCTTGCGGCTAAGAATATTACTATTGCGGGTGAAGTGAGAGGAACTATCGAAGCGAAAGAGAGATTAGAGTTAACTGCAACCGCCAAAATTGAAGGGGAAACGAAGATGGCAGTACTAATTGTGGAAGATGGAGCGTTTATTCAGGGAGAAACTTCTGCGATAAGTAATTATGAGACAGATGATCTGAATCATACCATGCAAGTAGGACCTTTTCGACATAATACAGTTAATTCTGCCATGGAAAAAGGACTTGCTAAATTAAAGACTCCTTAAAAAGGAGTGTTTTTTTTAGATCTATTATAACTTGGGAGGAGTAAGTTTGCTAGATTATCCTTCGTTTAAAGTATTAGTAAGTCAGATGACTGGAATTGATTTGCGATATTATAAAAGTCAGCAGATGGATCGAAGAATTCAATCATTAATGCAGAGCTGGGGTTTAAATAGTTTTGATGAATATCTGGAAGTTTTACGTAAAAATCCACAACGTTATAAAGAGTTTGTGAAAAAATTAACAATTAATGTTTCGGAGTTTTTTCGTAATCCAGATCGGTTTGTAGATCTTAAAGAGATAATTATACCAGAGTTATTGAAGACTAATAAAAAGATTAAAATTTGGAGTGCCGGATGTTCTGATGGCTCTGAACCATATTCAATCGCAATTATTATGCGTGAACTTGGAGTAGAGAATCGAGTGAATATCTTGGCAACAGATGTTGATCAGGAAATTTTAAATCGTGCTAGACAAGGTAACTATGCCGATAATCAGCTGAAGAATATTTCTCCAGTATTATTAAGCAGATATTTTGATCAAAATTGTCATTATTATTATATAAAAGATTCTATCAAGTCATTAGTTAATTTTCAACACCATAATTTGTTGATGGATGAATACCCTATGAATTGTAATTTAATTATCTGTCGTAATGTGGTGATCTATTTTACTGAAGAAGCCAAGCGAGATTTATATCTTAAATTTCATCAAGCACTTGCCAAGGATGGATTTTTGATGGTAGGTGGAACTGAACCACTTTTAAACTATAAACAGATTGGTTTTGAAAGTTTTTGCTCTTCGTTTTATCGTAAACCGTAAAATATGTTTGAGGTATTATGATGAAAGTTGCTTTGGCAAATGAAATGGCTGAGATTGATCGCCAGACTCAAGTGGAGTATCTGATCCCTGCGGTACTCTTGATGGAACGAGCAGCTTTAGCAGTCTGTGACTATCTGCAACAGCGATTGGGTGCTCTAAAAGCAGAACCGATCTATATTTTTTGTGGAAAAGGAAATAATGCTGGAGACGGTTTGGCACTCGCCCGACTTCTAAGTGAGCAAAAAGCAGTAGTCACAGTAGTTTTGTTGGCAGAATGGGCAGAGTATCGCGGGCTGGTGCATGAAAATTTGCAGCGTGCTTTAAAGTATGGCGTTCGAATTATTAGTTGGCATGATTTTGACCATAAGGAATTACAGACTGCAGTTTGGATTGTTGATGCACTTTT
>JBFYZC010000310.1:0-10368 GCA_041309705.1 Bacillota bacterium
AACTGGCTTGCAACTAAAGTATCTCCTTGCTCCAAACCAAGCCCCCTGATGAGGGGGAAGCGCGCAGCGCAGGGGGAGTGCATCCTGCCCATTGGGTTCTGGCAAGATAAATAAGATGGTAAAAGGTGCGCCTGCACTTTTTAAATCCTCGACTTTGATGTGCGTCTACGTGAGACATATTAGGGGAAAAGAGCAAGAGACGCCAAACAATGCGTCTCTTGTATTCTTTATTCGCCAAGATATTTGCCTAAAAAGCGAGTAAGGGCAGCAGAGGCTAACTCAATTTTACCATAATCTTTAATCTTGTTGAGATCTCGTTCGATCAATGCTTGACTTAATTCCTGTGTAATTCCTAACTGTTTGGCAATTGCCGCAGTGAGACGATCACGACTTAAAGTGTCAAGATAATTCCAGTCTTTAACGATGATACTTTCTGCTTCGGCAGGAGTTAAACCAAATTCAATCATGCGATTGTATAATTCGCCTTTAAGATTATCTTTGATTGAATTCCAGTCACCAGCAATCAAGGAATTAATCTGATCTTTGTTAAGATAACCCTTGGTAAAGGAACTGATCCTGGAGAGAGTGTCATTTTTGGTGATTGGACCAAATGCTTTAAGATATTTGACATCGCCAGCTGCAGTGGCAATAGTCGTGACTTCGTCATTTGTGAGTAAAGAATCAATTGAGTTAGTAAGATTATTACGCATAATGATTGTATCCGGAGTTACCATTGAAAGTCTAGGCTCGCCATTGGTTGCTTGTAGATTTACTAAACCACTACCGGTGTCTACTGAAGTGATTTTGCCTTTGGAGATTTCAAGCTGGTTGAGTGTTTGCAAAATCCAACTGGCTTCGGCACGTGTGGCAGGTTGGTTGGGTAAAAATTCGGTCTGATAATTATTCGGAAAAATTTTTAATTTATTAGCCAACTCTACGTAATGAAATGCCCAATGATCACTTGGCAGATCTACAAAGCTATTGGACCATTTATCGGTGTATTTCTCTTCGCTTCTGGCGAGATTGAGAATACGCATTAAGATAGTTGCTAATTGAGCTCTGGTAACTGCTTGATCTGGTTTGAAATAATTATCAGCAAAAGAATTCATAAACTTTTGTTTGCTAACCGAACCGATATAAGAATTTGCCCAATGTTCAGTAGTATCGGGAAATTTTGCTGTCAGCCCAGTGTCTAGTTTTGAATTTTTGGCAACCATCTTCGCGAATTCAGCACGGGTTACTGCTTGGTTTGGCTTGAAAGTACCATCAGGATAACCATCAATGACACCTTGATTAAGCAGAGTTTGAATCTTTTGCGCTGCCCAGTGGTTTTGAATATCCGTTAAAACCGGAGTAGCTTCTGCGACAGAGCAGATAATGGTGGTGAGAATAAGAACACTTAAAAAAATCAGGTAGAATTTTCTTTTGATCAACATTTGTATTTCTCCTTTCGAGCTTTTAATATCGAATTATAAATGAAACCGAGGTTGATTACGAGTTGTAAGAGGAGTATATTTTGAAATGCTTTTTGATAATTTTTTACCGTTTTTGGGAACAAAAGATATAATCGACTCGTCAGATTTGTAGAAAAGTATCATCAAGATTTCCTGCTAATCTATGATAACGGAATTGGTCACAGAGAATCACGAGGTTTTTATAGGGAGAGCTGGGAGATCTATCATCAATTGGGTTTGATGTCAGGAATAATTTTCATGTTTAATCCCAAACAAACTTTGATTTTACAAGGTAATGATCCGTTTTGATTTTTTTGCGCTACAGTTTTTTTAGTATAAATTACCATATTATACTGAGCTATATAGTTTCCAGTAAAGATCTTTTATTTTGATACAATTAAAATTCATTAGTTGATTCCCTGCCTGAAAATAGTTATAATGAGGAGTAGTGGTTATAAAACAGCCATATTTCCTGATCACTTAACAGGCAGGAGGAATTATTGTGGAAGAACAAGCTTTGATCTTGAAATGTCAATCTGGAGATAGTTGCGCTTTTGAAGAGCTCTTAGGTAAATATGAAAAAATGATTTATAGTCTGACCTATCGTTATTTTGGAAATCACGAAGATGCTTGTGACGTGGGACAAGAGGCGATGATTCGTATTTATCGAAAAATTATCGAGTTTAATGGAAATTCTTCTTTTAAAACATGGCTATATCGAGTGGTAGTCAATTTATGCTTGGATGAACTACGCCGCCGTAAGCATCAAAGTACTTCGCTTGAAGAAATCGGAGAAAAGGGATATGAACCAGTCTCAGGAGAGCTTGGTCCGGTAGAGAATTATGAGAATCTTGAAAAAGCTACTTTGATTCAAGAAATATTAGGAACACTTTCTGAAGAACATCGTACCATTTTGATCTTAAAAGAGATTGAAGGTCTTGATTATAATGAAATTTCATCTGTTTTAAATTGTAACATTGGTACAGTGAAATCTCGTTTGAATAGGGCCAGAGATTCTTTTCGCCGGAAGTTATCCGAGCGACCACGTTATAATATTTTGGCGGAAGGGAGGTTACAAGCATGAATTGTGATTTAATCAGAAAAAATCTTGGGGAATATTTGGATGGTGAGGTCTCAAGTACACTGCAGATTGAGATTAAAGATCATTTGAAGAATTGTGCT
Organism: Bacillota bacterium; assembly: GCA_041309705.1. Lineage (GTDB taxonomy): Bacteria > Bacillota > UBA4882 > UBA8346 > UBA8346 > JBFYZC01. The sequence continues at coordinate 2,637 of JBFYZC010000310.1, forward strand.
ACTTGCTGTGCTGAACATGAAGAACTATTTCAAATGCATGATATTTTGCAACTTGAACCAGTAACTCCACCAGCTGGTTTTGGAGGAGCTTGGCGAGAGCGAATTCGTAATGAAGCCTCGGTGAAAGAAGAGGTAGCGACAAACAACGTAGTCAGTTTGTCGAACAAAACCAAAAAAGCACTGAAGTGGTATCAGCAAGTTCCCACTTGGGCAGCGGCAGCAGTAATCTTGGTAGTAGGAGTATTTTTTGGTTTAAAACAATCACTTTGGCAGACTAGTGGAGCGGATGAACTGTCATATTCAGCATCCCAAGTTGATGAGGGTGCAACTTATCAGTTGAAAATTTTGATGGTGGGAACCCGTAGTAAAGAAGTACAAAAGATTTTACGTGATTTTAGTAGTTCACATGAGGGTGGGATGGCATTTACTCTTCGGGTACAACAAAAAGAAACCGCAGTTTTTCCAGGTTTAGCTTTGGATGAAGCAAAAATGCTACAAGAACAACTAACTAAAGCTGGTGCTAAGGTAAAAATCATTCAGGAATAATCAGTAAATTAATAAAATCCTGTCGCTGGACAGGATTTTTCTGTTGATGTTAGTTAAAAATATAATTTTTGGTGGTGAATTTATTAAAATTTTGGTAAAATATACTATGTAACGATGACATAAGAATTTAAAGGAGATAAAGGATGCCATTGGATAATTTAACAGTTGCGCAGTTAACAATGGTATTAAAGCAACTAATTGAAGAGAGTATTAATCTTGAAGGAGTTTGGATTCAAGGAGAGATCTCTAATTTTACCAAGCATTCTTCAGGACATCTTTATTTTACTTTAAAGGATCAAGCTGCCAAAATAGCTTGTGTGATGTTTCGTACCGAAGCACGTTCTTTAAGGTTTGAAGCAAAAGATGGGTTATCTGTAGCGGTAAAGGCAAGACTTTCTGTTTATGAGAAGAATGGGCAGTATCAATTATATATCTTACAAATGAAAGAGACTGGTCAAGGAGATCTCTACCTAGCATTTGAAAGATTAAAGACCAAACTGAGTGCAGAAGGATTATTTCTTGCCGAACGCAAAAAGTCATTGCCAGTATTGCCAGAAAGAATTGGCTTGATTACTTCCCCTACGGGAGCAGCGGTACGAGATATGATTAATATTATTCAGCGTCGTTCTCCTCAAGTTAATCTACTGGTGATTCCGGCTCAAGTTCAAGGGGATGAAGCACCCGAAAGTCTGGTTAAAGCATTGGTACAAACAGAAAAATTACAGCTGGATTTGATAATTATTGGTCGCGGTGGCGGTTCGTTTGAAGAATTAAATGCTTTTAATAGCGAAGCAGTAGCGCGAGCGATTGCCGTGGCTTCGGTACCGGTGATCTCAGCAGTGGGGCATGAGACTGATTTTACGATTGCTGATTTTGTGGCTGATTTACGTGCTGCTACACCATCAGCTGCGGCAGAATTGGCAGTTCCCGATCAAGGAATATTTCGACGTAATCTTTTTGACTTAAGAGAAAGATTAAAAATGGTTGGTCTGCGTCTCGTTAAACAGCGACAACAGGAATTTATTAATCTTAAGCAGCGTAAAGCTTGGCAGATTCCACAAGAGAAACTATGGACTCTCAGACAGGATCTAGATCTGCTGGTGGAACGGATGCAACGAATTTCTCAACAAAAATTAGTTTCAAAACAGGAGAGATTTGCCCAAATATTAGGAAAATTTAATGCTTTAAGCCCGTTAGCAACTTTGGAACGTGGTTATGCGATTTTACAACGTTTGGATGGCTCATTTGTGAAAGACTCCAAGCAGCTAGCAGTTGGCGAAACAGTTAAGTTGACACTGGCGTCGGGAATTGTTTATTGTGAAGTTTTGAATGATCGGAATGGAGATGAAGCTGGTGAAGGATGAAGAATTAACCTATGAGTCAGCTTATACTAAGTTGGAAGAGATTGTACGTAACTTGGAAGCAGGAGAGCTGACTCTGGAAGAGAGTTTAACATTATTTGAAGATGGGGTGCGTCTTAGTAAATATTGTGCTACGCAACTAGATGCAGCTCAAGGAAGATTAGAAATTTTAACTGGATTTATTGATGAAGAACCAAAAATCAAGCCTTTTCTAGTGAATGGTAAGGGGGATTAATTTGTTGAGTGTAATGTTAAGTAAAAATGATTTTTTTGCCGCTTTAAAAGAACGTTCGGTGTGGGTGGATGATGTTTTTCATCAAACTCGTTATCAAGAGAGTTTTCAACCGCAAGTACTATCACGAGCAGTTTATTCATATCTGGAACGTCCTGCGAAACGGTTTCGTCCGGGAATTCTGCTTTTAACCTGTGGCGCAGTTGGTGGTCGTGAAGAACAAGCAGTACTGGCAGCAGCGGCAGTGGAAGTCTATCATACCTGGACATTGGTGCATGATGATATTATTGATAATGATGCGAAACGGCGTGGTTGTCCAACAGTTCACGAAGAGTTTCGTTTAGAGGCTTTGGAATGGGGTTATCAACCTCAGGAAGCGGCTGATTTAGGACGGAGTGTCGCTATTTTAGCAGGTGATCTGCAACATGCGTGGGCAGTGCGTCTGATGCTGGATTCACAGGGTTTGGGTGTACCATTACCAGTAATTTTTGAATTGGTCTCACGGATGGAAAATGAGTTGACCAATGGTCTGGTAAAGGGAGAAGCATTGGATGTGCTTTATGGAAAAGAAGCAATTGATGAGCTTACCGAAGCAGAGATTCTTGAGATGTTGGCTTTGAAAACCGGAGTCTTATATGAATATGCAGCAATGGCAGGTGCCTCGATTGGACTTGGTGTCCAAGTGCATGAGAATCAAATTATTGAAGCTATGGGACGTTTTGCACGTAAATGTGGGACAGCTTTTCAATTGCAGGATGATATTTTGGGGATTGTGGGCGATGAAAAGCTATTAGGGAAGGCAATTGGTTCTGATTTACGTGAAGGAAAACGCACCGTGATTGTACATCATGCTTATCAGGAAGCTACGCCAGAAGAACGATTATTCTTAAAAAAATGGCTGGGAAATCCAGCGGCTACTGAAGTTGAACTGGTCAAATTAAAAGATATTTTAGTGCAAAATGGTGGGATTACTTATACTGAGAAATTAGCGCAGCGTATTGTGGCGGATGCTTTGGCAGAGCTGGATCTTTTGCCGGATTCTTTCTATAAGGAAGCATTAGTGGCATGGTCACGTTATGTGATTGAACGTGAGGTGTAAAAAGTTAACTTGGTTAAATAATTTAATTTTTAAAAATAGGCTTGATTTTATTGAGATTTTTCGGCATAATTATGGTTGGTTTTGTTTCATGTAAAAGTAATTTTTCATTACGCAAGAGTTAGAGCTTTGTGAAAACAGGTAAGCTTCTTGTTATATTTTGAAAAGAGGTGTTTAGTTGCAGACTTTTTTAAGAGAGCTCTCTTATAATCATGTGCTTTGGACAACATTGTTTGCGTGGTTATTAGCACAGTTTTTAAAGGGAGTGCTTAATTTTATTAAAGAAAAACGAATTAATTTTCGACGTTTTGTTGGTTCAGGTGGAATGCCTAGTTCACATTCAGCTTTGGTAGCATCGTTGGCAACTTCAATTGGAGTAACTCAAGGATGGGATAGTGTCGCGGCGGCATTGGCAATTATTGTTGCAATGGTGGTAATGTATGATGCTGCGGGAGTAAGACTGGCTGCGAGTAAACAGGCAGCAACTTTGAATAAGATTGTGGATGAACTCTTTGAAGCAGGAGAGTTTCATCAGGAACGTTTGAAAGAGTTATTGGGGCATACTCCAGTAGAAGTAATTGCTGGGGCTTTACTCGGAATTGTAATTGCTTTGCTTTTTTCATAATCAAAGATTAATTTTTATCTGCCAGATAGCAGCAAAAGGAAGTAGAGGAAGTAAAATTTTATTGCTTGACATAAAAATTATGGTATAATAGTTTTACAAGGATGGTGTAGTATCCTAGTCAGGAAAGTTATCTTCGAAGACGGGCCTAAAAATCCGTTGCGGGCATATCGATGAAGTCCCTGGTGCTGGCATCCGAAGCCCAGTTGGGGGTTGGTGCTGGGGGTTAAGGGGATGGGGCGATCTACAATGGCATGTAGGCGTTGACCCCTCCACCGTGGAGGCCCAAGTGCGTGGGAATCCCACCTTTATTGGTGAAGCGTGAACTACGGCTTGGGGGTAAACCTGCATGTGGTACGGTTTGAATACTTAGTATCGGTGCAGTGTAGCCTGCCTTGAGCGGGTTGGGAGGATATGGGTATCAAGTGATCTAACTTCTGCAGGGTTAGAGAACTCTCTGCCATTAGAAACTCAATACCGCAAAAGAGGCTAGAAGATGAATGTTTTTTGTGGAGGAAAACTCCTAGGCTATTTGGGAAACCAAGTTTCATCGGGGATTGCAGTGTGGACTAAGTGGTAATCCAGTCTTACTTTTGGCGACAGAGTAAAAAAGTCTTAAAGGGGAACCACCTGTGTGGCGACGCATGGGAGGCTTTTGGGAAAACATACTGGACCTAAGCCACAATCTTTACTCGATGGATACCATCCTTTACTTATATTTGATTTTTGAAAGATCGACTCTCATCTAGGGGTCGGTTTTAATCTATAATTTTAAATATTTTTTTACTTACGAAGGATTTGATATTTTTATCTCGACTAAGCTTATGTATGAATGACTTAACTATGAATAGGTGATAATTTGAATAAGAATCTGATTCGAGCAGTGCGAGTGGCGTTGCTCACCTTTACGATTTCTCTTTTAATCTCGTTGATTTTTCAATTTTCCTTAGCTTGGTGGGTGGCGTTAGCCTTATTATGTTTAGTAGTTTTTACTGGAATTATCTTTGATATTGTTGGGACTGCAGTTACAGCAGCAACTGAAGCTCCTTTTCATGCGATGGGGGCAGATAAAGTTAGTGGCGCACGTCAGGCAGTTTATTTACTTCGTAATGCGGATCGGGTAGCTAATTTTTGTAATGATGTGGTTGGAGATATTTCTGGAACGATGAGTGGCGCAATTATTGCTAGCATTGTACTGCAGGTTGCCAAAGGGATAACTCTTTTATCTGAAGATTGGCTTAATTCTTTAGCAATCGCATTGTTAGCGGCGATCACAGTTGGTGGCAAAGCTTTGGGAAAATCATTTGCAATTGAGTATTCACATCAGATTATACATTTTGCAGGGAAGATTTTAGCATTCTTTAATTATCAACCCAGTAAAGATAAGGGCAAAAATCGTTCCGGTTCACGAAAGGGGAAGAAGCCTTGAAGAATGAGATTTTAAAAACAATTAATAGTCCAGCAGATCTGAAAAAACTTTCACTTTTGGAATTGGAACAATTAGCAGGGGAGATTCGTGAATTTTTATTAAAAACAGTGGCTCATACTGGAGGACATCTCGCCCCCAATTTAGGGGTAGTTGAGTTGACCCTAGCTTTGCATAAAGTTTTTAACACTCCTGAAGACCAGTTGGTTTGGGATGTAGGACATCAATCCTATGTACATAAGATATTAACTGGTCGTTTGGATAGATTTGACACTTTACGTCAATACCAGGGTTTGAGTGGATTTCCCAAACCAGAAGAGAGTATTTATGATAGTTTTGCCACTGGACATAGTACCACCTCAATCTCGGCAGGGCTAGGAATGGCAAAAGCTCGTGATCTAATGGGCAAAGATTATAAAGTGGTCTCGATTATCGGTGACGGCTCAATGACTGGAGGAATGGCTTTTGAAGCCTTGAATCATCTGGGTCATTTGCAGACAGATATGATTGTGGTCTTGAATGATAATGAGATGTCAATCTCGAAAAATGTGGGGGCGTTATCCCGCTATCTAAATCGGTTGCGAATGAATCCGCGGTTACGACGTTTGAAATATGATGTTCAAGATTTAATTCAGAAGATTCCTCGTGTAGGAAGAGCTACGGTACGTTATCTAGAGAAGATGGAAGATCTGCTTACCTATATGTTAATTCCAGGAATGTTCTTTGAAGAGTTGGGGATTAGTTATCTGGGACCAATTAATGGACATGACATTTCAGAATTGATGATGGCAATGCAGAATGCAATTATTCGTAAAGGTCCAGTAATGATTCATGTTCTGACCACTAAAGGTAAAGGTTATGAGCTGGCAGAGCAGAATCCTTCTAAATTTCATGGTACTGGACCATTTGAGCTGGCGAATGGGCGAAAAATTGGGAATTCTAGTTTGAGTTATACCGATATCTTTGGGGCAACCTTGGTGGAACTAGCGAAAAAAGATCAGCGAATCGTAGCGATTACTGCGGCGATGACGGATGGGACGGGTTTGGTGGAATTTGCCAAGCAATTCCCGAAACGTTTTTTAGATGTTGGAATCGCCGAAGAACATGCCGTAACCATGGCAGCAGGACTTGCTAAGCAAGGGATGAAACCAGTGGTTGCCATTTATTCAACTTTTCTACAACGTGCTTATGACCAGATTTTGCATGATATCTGTCTGCAGAAATTACCTGTGGTCTTGATGCTCGATCGAGCGGGAATTGTTGGTGCAGATGGGCCAACTCATCATGGAGTCTTTGATCTTTCATATTTAAGGCATATTCCTAATCTAACCATTATGACACCCAAGGATGAAGTGGAATTTCAGGAGATGATCTATACGGCGATTAACTATGATGGACCGATTGCGATTCGGTATCCACGGCGGGATGGGTTAAGCGAAGTAAGAGCAGAGTGGAAGGCTCTGCCCATCGGTCAAGCAGAGGTATTGCGTCAAGGAGAACAGGTAGCCTTGCTCGCGGTAGGGACAATGGTGCAGATTGCGCTGGAAGCGGCGAATAAATTACAGAAGAGTGGGATTAGTTGTACCGTGGTGAATGCACGTTTTGTTAAACCATTGGATCAACAGTTAATCTTAGCTTTGGTAAAGAAACATCAATATCTGGTGACGCTGGAGGAGAATGTGATCGCGGGTGGTTTTGGCTCGGCAGTCGCAGAATTTTTAGCCGCGCAAGAGCTTACTGGAGTTACGCTGAAGCTACTTGGGTTGCCGGATCGCTTTGTGACTCACGGAGCAACTGAGCTGCTCTTAGCTCAAATGGGCTTGGATGTTGATGGTGTCTGTCAGACAGTACGAGAGCTGGTTCCGGCACTTGCGGAAGTGGGAGTAAGGTGAATAGTTTTTTAAAAGAATCCTTAGAATTTTAGTTTTAGGGATTCTTTTTGGTATATAATGGTGGCAAATAGAGATGGAAAAGGGGGATGGAGATGCTTCAGGAGCTGAAGATACGGAAACTATTCGAGCAGTTTGACTATGATCTGCAGTTTAAAGAGGGCGGGATTACAATCCTGACGGGACCGAATGGTTATGGTAAGACAACGATTTTAAAGATCATTAATGCGCTAGCTGTTAATAATATATTTTTTCTTTTCGGAATTTCATTTGAATGGATTCAAGTGGTTTTTGGAGAGACAAGTATTGAGTTTATCAAAAAAACAGATAAAAAAATCGAGATGAGATCAAGTGGTAAATTAGTGATTGTTTTTGATGAAGAGGAACTTCTTTCTTCGAAAATAGAAAAAATGTTTAAAAATTCACCATATAAGAGTTTGTCGGATGGGAAATGGTTTGATAGAAAAACCGGAAATAGATATGACGGAATGGAATTGATTCGAAATATTATTGAAAATAATCGTGAAATAAATTTAAAATATTTCACAGATGAAATATCA
>JBFYZC010000311.1:0-4820 GCA_041309705.1 Bacillota bacterium
CATTAATTGTAATCCCGCAATTATGACGCCGTGCCGCTTCAATAGCGCGTTCAATTCCTGCATATGCCGGAGCAGTTCCTTTTTTTTGATTGGTGCGAGTCACTGTAGCAGTAAGTACTGCTGAGGCACCATTATTATAAGCAGCATCAAACGCAACTCCTCCAGTATCAGAGACCAGTAAAACCACTTTATTTTTAAAATTAACCAGTTTACTTAGTTCGGAACCAATATTGGGAACAATGGTGCTAATTTCAGCACCAGAGCGAGCAACACCCATCAAAGCTGCTTCGGCTCTTTTTTTACGTTCTGCTTCATCACCATAACGCGGCTCAGCCACCACCACAATCTGTGTTTTATGTTTTAAAGCAGTCTTTCCTGCCAGATAACCCATCCGATCCGGATTAAGATTAACTGGAATCTTACACATTGTAGGTGCAGCTCCGAAAATTGCTAAAGCTCCGGCTTCAATGGCAACCTCAGCACTGGTGGACATATCAATAATATCCACAATCACGACCACATCGCCTTTACGTGCTGCTTCCATTGCTCCTGAAGCATTAAAAGAAAGATTTAACGTGCGCAATTATTTTCACCAACTTATTTCGTCTAAAATACTCACCATTATGTCTATACAAATTAATACTACTTCATGCCTGCCGCGAATGTAATTTTTGGATTTCAACCAACGCTAAAGCTAAGACTGTTTTGGCATCAGTAAGCTCTTTGGCACTAATCATCTCTTGTAATTTTGTATAAGGAATCCTGGCGACCTCGAGAAATTCGTCCTCATCAGGCTGTCCCGCACAGTATTCCAGTTCGGTTGCTAAATATAGATGAATTACCTCATCAGTAAAGCCGGGTGTTGTCCAGGTAGAGAGTAGATGAACTATTTTCCCTGGTTTGTAACCTGTTTCTTCAGTTAATTCACGAATTACTGCTTGCTCTAAAGGTTCGTTTGGTTCTAATTTACCCGCTGGAATCTCCAACAGAACCTGTCCGGTAGCATAGCGAAACTGTCGCACCAGTAATACTTCATCATTATCAAGGATTGGTACTACGGCAATCGCTCCCGGATGATGTAGATATTCACGATATGAAGTCTTGCCATTCGGCAATTCAACTTCATCGCGGTGATACTCCAGATAATTACCCCGATAAATCAATTCTTTTTTGCGCGGAATCTCAATTAAACCAGCCTCTTGATCTGAATGTTCTGCCACAATCGTTCACCCCGTTATTTTTACTAGATTTTTTAATTTTCCCTGCGATACTTGAGCAGCTAAGAATCCTGCTGCAATTGTAGTTTGAAAAAAGGCAGGATCTTCAGTTAAGCCTCGCCCCATACTTTGAGGTCGGATTTCAGCAGTGGCAAAAAGCTCACTGGCATCAGGCTCATCGGTCAAGTACCACTCATGTCTTAGCAGTAGCTTACCCAAATTCGCTGTAATTTCTATTAAAAGATCTGGGGATAATCGGCGTGAAAGTCCTAACAAGGCAGGATTGCTGGTCAGATCAAGAATTGTCGCGGTATGATGGCTAATTCCGCGATGTCGCTCACGAGGATCGGCAGTACTAATTCGGGGTACTGCAATGGGTACTCCTGCCATCCGTGCGGTGAGATCAATAATCCATGATTGTTCGATTCCACTAAAACCTAAAGCAGTTCCAGTTCCAACAATCCCCGGACCAAGTGCCACAATAATTAGATCTGGGTTTAACGCCTGTTTTGCCAAGGCTAATGCTGAAGGGATGCTCACTGCCTCCAAATCTCCACCAAAGGCATGACCAGCGGTAATGGTTAAATCAAGTAAATTACGTTGCTTTAATTCGCGTACCAGATTACTTAAGGCCAAGGGAAGCGCTGCTCCATCAGTCATAATATAAGCAATTTTAGGAGTACGACCTAAAGCTTGATGAAATCCCAGTACAATTCCTGGTAACATACTATGCAAAGCCGCTGCTACTACTGGAGTGCCTGCTAGCGAGATTCGTTCAGTTAAAAGTTGATGATAAGAGCTGGCTTCTTCTTCGCCAGCCAAAATCGGGAACTGCCAAGGGGTATAACGCAGTTTCATAATATGTCCGGGAGTAGTGGTTGCTTCAGCATGACTGGATTCCGGAACAACAAAATGTCGTCCCCCAGTACCCAAACCAAGTTTTACTGCCGAGGTATTCAGCCAAACCTCTTCCCCCAGCTCCACCGAATGATAGAGCAAGGGATAGTTATAGGCACGTTCTAAATTCTCGGTTTCAGCAATTTTTACCAGAATCTCTTGCAGTTCAGGTAAGTCAAAAATAATCTTTACCACCTGACCACGTGCATTTGTAAACATTAAAGTATCCCCTTCAAAATACTAAATAATCTTTTGCAGATTAGCAATTTCCTCTTCAAGTTCAGCAATCTTCGCTTGAGCTTTCTTAAAACGTAACTCATTATCACTCTTCCATAACAAAACAAATCCCCAGCTTACTAAGATAAAAGTAGTCAAAAATGACGATGGTTCAAATGCATCGAATAGTAAATAAGCAACAATCGATAAGGTTCCAAAACATAAAAGAATTATCCCAAAATAATAATTAAGATCTCGCGACAACTTAATATATTTTTTTAAAAATTGCTCAAACATCATTTTTCACCTCTGCTATTTCTTCAAAATTCAGTTTTCCTTGCTTCTCCCAGTCCATAACTTGGGGAAGTTCAGTCAGGTTATTTAAACCAAAATGTTTTAAAAATTGTTTTGTCGTACCATAGAGAATTGGTCTTCCGGGTGTATCCTTCCGCCCTACCTCAGTAATTAAATTTTTATCGACCAGATTAGCAATTGAGCTTTCAACACTTACGCCACGCATTGCTTCGATCTCCGCTTTGGTAATTGGTTGTTTGTAGGCAATAATGGCAAGTGTTTCGATCGCGGCAGCTGATAACCCACTACTCCGGGGTACTTTTTGCATTTTTTCAAGATAAGGGGCACATTCTGGAAGTGTTCCAAACTGATACCCTCCTGCCACTTCAAGTAGTTGAATTCCACGTTGCTGATGACGATACTCATCAACTAATTCGGCAACGATTTGAATTGCCGTACGCACATCAAGCTCGGTGATCTCAGCAATTGTTTTAATGGTTAATGGTTCGGAGGAAGCAAAGATCAATGCTTCCACAATTGCTCGAGCAGTAATCAAATTCATTAAACCACAGTCACCTCTTCTTCGATTAAGGTCAGCATAATCTCGCCAAAAATAGAATCTTGATAAGCAAGAATTTTTTTCAGCTTAATCAATTCTAGGATTGCCAGAAAACAGGTGATCAGATCAATCTTTGTCTGCAGCATACTAAATACTTTACAAAAAAAGAGATGCTTCTCCTGAGTTACCAGCTCCATAATCTCCGCCATTCGTTGTTGCAACGAAACTACCTGTTTTGGAACTGCATCTAGTTCCGGTTTTTCTTGACTTTCCAGGACTGCTTGAAAAGCTTTCATCAGATCTGCTAAGGAGAGATCTTTAAGCGGATCACCTGGTGCTCCGATCTTTAAGTCTGCAAAATCACCACTACTACGCAGATAAATCTGCGCCTGTTTCGCCTCGCATTGTTTCAAAAGTTCCGTTGCTTCCTTGATACGTTTGTACTCGATTAACTTTTGTGCTAATTCCCAGCGCGGATCATCCTCTTCGATTAAAAATTCTCCATCTTCATTGTTTGCCAGTTGTGGTAGCAGCATCTTAGCTTTAATCTGCATTAAAGTTGCTGCCATCACTATGAATTCTCCTACACCTTCCAGATTTAAGAGTTGAAGTGTATGTATATATTCCAGATATTTCTCAGTAATTAAAGCAATCGGAATATTATAAATATCAATCTCATTACTCTCAATCAGATGCAGCAATAGATCCAGCGGTCCTTTAAAAATATCTAATTTTATCTCATAATCCATCTTTTTACCTTAAATATATAATAATTATTAAAACATAACTTTTATTGTATCATATTTATTTCTGAAAATCCATTAATAATTAATTTCTTTTATCTGCTGCCTGCAAATATTTTAATCCCAGACTTTGACTGCGTTGACGTGGTTCGTGATGCCGCTGAATCAACTCTACTACGACTGGATTTATACCTAATAATTGTGCCATATGCGCTCCACGTGCCGGATGTACCAGATCCAGATAGACACCATAACGCAGTTGCTCCCACCAAGTACTAGGATTGGTGAGTGCCAAGCGATTGCGCCAGAATGGGAAAAACCGACGAATCAACGCCACCAAAATACGATTGATGAGATCAAATTCTCCTTCACTTTTACCAATATCATGTAGTAGAGCTGCTTTCATCAACAGATTCATCTCAAAATCTTTCAAAGTTGTTTGATGTTTGACCAGAATATCACGTGCCACCGTTAAACAATGGTGTTGGTCAAAGCGATTCATTTGATAGAAAAGAAATTTGCCTGGCTCATCAAGATATTTTTCGACCAAAGCAATATCATGTTCATTGATCACAAACGACCAAGAAGTAATTAATCTTTTAATTGACCCCAAATGACTTCACTCCATTTTCCATATAAAATCCTTAGTACAAGGATTTTTCACTCGATAAAATGATAAAAAATATATAGGTATCTTTGATAAAGATCCGTCTTAAGTATTCGTGATAGGAGGATAAGTTCCTGCAAAAAATTACTGGTGGTTAGGGTTCGGGAGGGAAAAAACGAGATTTTATAAAAAATTCTTGTAAAATACGGAACAAAAAGGAATTTAGTTTCGTCTAATTAGGTTAGACATCTCAAATTAAATTTAACATCAGCTATCGTTGACATCGG
>JBFYZC010000312.1:0-4270 GCA_041309705.1 Bacillota bacterium
TACATATTCACGAACATTCCAAAAGCCCAATTGATCGCCTTCTTGATATTCTTTTCCTGAGATATCTGGATTTTTGATCTTTTGAATATCAAAAGCTGCAACTTCCACAATGATCTTATCTATTGACAATAATTGATTAACCTTGACTACAAATTTCAAATGAGCATTGATTTTACTTTGAATACTTGGAGCGAGCCAACCTTCAGGCTTTTTTCGGTTTTCAAAACGTGCTTTGCGATATCTGGTTTTTCTATTCCTTCTATTTCTTCGGTTCTGTCTTCTGGTGGAGATTAATTCAACTACATCAGTTCGCAATTGCACTTCTGCTGCAAATAGTTCTTGTTCTTTAGTAGTAGCAGATAAACCAATGGTTTTACTACCTGCATCCACTCCTAAAGTAATTACTTGCTTATTTTCCCCTGTTACGTATAACAATTGAATTACAAATGGAGTGTATGAAATAATTTTAGCTCTTTTTTGTTGCAGTAAAACACTTGCTTTTTTTGATGTAGTTGTCATTAATGGTTCATTTCTTTGATTTTTGACGTAGACTCTCAAGTTACGTCCTCCTTTCGGAGTTATTTTCCCTTCGCCAAAGTTGGAAAGGCTTCGCAATGTGGTTGACCGCTCCTTACCCTCAAAGCTTTTACAGAGCCACGAAAGAGCTACAAACTAGGGAATCATTCGTAGGTTTCTTCATCCAATCCAACGTAGTCAATTAAGACTTAGGCTAGTCAACTAGAGCTTTGAAAACATCTCTATTTCAAGCTCCCACTTCTATAAGTGGGGGTTAGTTGACACGTTTTACATTTCACATAGAAGTGACCTTAATTAACTCCATGATTTCAGTAATCATTGACATTTCAGGAAAAACTGTTCCATTCAACATTGCTTTAGCATTAGCTACTGCCAGACCAAATTTAGCAATCTCACGTAGTGGTAATTCTTGTACAAATCCCGCTACCACACCTGCTAATAAAGCATCACCACAACCAACTGTACTTGCTGCTTCAATTCTCTTGCCTTCTGCCCACCAAGCTTCCTTTGCTCCTACAAATACTGCTCCAGCTGCACCATCAGAAATAACCACATAATCAGTTCCTTGACCCAGCAACCTCTCAGCAGCTCTCCGTAAATCCTCTCTGGAAAGATCCGTTCTTCCCAAATATCCTTCCAATTCATTGCGGTTTGGTTTGATTAAAAAAGGCTTGGCTGCAATACCCAGACGCAATCTTTCAGCATCAGCATCAAAAAACACTTTCGTCTGATTTTCTTTTAATTTAGTAATCAGCTCAGCATAAAAGTTGGAAGGGATTCCAGGTGGCAGACTTCCCGAAAGCACTACAAATGAGAACTCACTTAACTTTACACTCAGTTGCGCAGCTAGATCGGAGAATTCTCTCTCGCTCAACAACGGACCTGGCGTATTAATCTCAATAATTTTTCCTTTTGATAATTCAACTAATTTTAAATTTTCTCTCGTCTCGGCAGCAATCTCAAACAGCCAATTTTCCAAATCTCTCTCTTGCAAGCTCTCTCTTATTATTCTTCCATTATTGCCACCAATACATCCAAAAATAGTACTTTTAATCCCTATTTGATCCAAGGCTAAAGCAACATTAATCCCCTTACCTCCCGGATAAAGATTAGTTTGTAAAGCACGATTTACACTAATCGATTTAATTTCATCTAAATAATAATAACGATCAACCGCAGGATTTAGTGTCAACGTTGCAATTTTTTTCATAAAAATCTCCCTCAATTATCTCTCTAAAAATTTTTCTTTCATCTTACTAAAAAATACTATATAATATAATTGCTCGTTCCTTATTTTTACAAACGTTCCTGCTGATGGAATATTTTCAATCATTATTCTCACACCATGGGATACTTTTCCATCAAAACTAAATATTACTACAAGGAGATTTTTTTAATGAACAAGATTCCTACCTTAAAAATTGGAGACAAAGATACTAATGGCAAAAAAATTACTGCCATCTATTGCAATGCTCCTGATTATATTATTTATGAAACTGGTGAATTTTTAAGATGGATCTACGAATCCTCTGCTAACGATCATTATAATCGAGTCTTTGCTAGAGTTTCCGAGATCGGGTGTCGTGTTACTGACAAAAACGAAAAACGTCGCTGGGTCAATGCCGAACTCGCTCGCGCTCTAGAAATCTGTTTTGAAGGACATCCCGATACCGCTTTAAATGTTCTGGAAACTATTTTAGAACGTATTGTTACCAAAAGAAATATGGCAACGCGAATTGCTTATCTCATCAGCGCTAGTGTCTTTGTTTTGATTAACACTCTAATCTGTCTGTTTATCAAGCTCAAAACCCCCTATTTCGAAGGGATTTTTGGCAAAGATATTCTCTATCTCTTTTATACTGCTACCCTAGGAAGTTTTGGCGGAATCATTTCAATCATTTTACGCATGAAAGATTTAGACATTGACCAAGATTCTGGCGGACTGCTCAATGTGATGAATGGACTTTCACGCATCTTTATCTCAATGATCTCCAGTATTATTGTTTATTTTTCAATTAAAGCCAATATTTTTATGGGCGTCTTAAACAGTATTAACTCGCACTTTTTAGTCTACTCTATTGCAATCGCTTCCGGATTCGGTGAACGTCTTGTTCCTAATGTCTTAAAAACTAATAAACCCGAGAAACACGTTACTGTTTTGAGCAATAAAACTCCAGTAACAAACTCCAATGTAAAATCAAGATAAAAAACCTTCAGCCATTATTTTACAATAATTTTGGGTGATTGACAACTTAAAAATTCATGTTATAATTATTAATATGCTTTGCACTAAAGAACTTTTATCTTATCAAGACAAATCGACTCTTTGGCAAAGTATTAATTAAATAAAAAGTTGTGAGTGATCATGGGAGAACGAAAAACTATTGCGGTGAATCGCCGTGCCCGACATGAATATTTTATTGAAGAAACCTTTGAAGCCGGAGTAGTTCTTACTGGTACTGAGGTCAAGTCATTGCGTTTAGGTCATGGTAATCTATCTGATAGTTTTGCTTTGATTAGCCAAAATGAAATCTTTTTGCATAACTGTCATATTAGCCCATATGATTTTGGTAATCGTTTCAACCATGAACCATTACGTACCAGAAAGCTTCTATTACACCGCGAAGAGATTCGCAAATTATTCAGCAAAACACGTGAAAAAGGATTAACTCTGGTGCCACTACAAATCTACTTTAATGAAAAAGGAAAAATCAAACTGGAACTAGCACTGGCAAAAGGAAAGAAACTCTACGATAAACGCGAGGATCTTGCCAAAAAAGATGCTGCACGTGAAGTTGATCGAACTTTAAGAAATCGGGAACGATTTTAACTTGACGAAACACAATCATCATTATACTTTACAATAAAGATCTCTTATTATATCGAGTAAAAATATCCAGAGTAATAAGGATTTTTTACGAAGATAAAATAAATTAGATCTTTTGGAAAGGATCCAGATGCTGCTGGTTAGATTTCGCCTTATTTACTTGCATAATCACCGCAATAATTAGAGAAAATATCCTTATTCAAACAATAATTAACTTGATAAATAGTAAAGTGATCTCGATAAGTATAAAAACAAAGTCGATAAATGCAAAAGCAAACTAGATAAACAGCAAAGTGATCTTGATAAACATCAAAGTGATCTAGATAAATAGTAAAGTGATCTGGATAAATGCAAAAGCAAACTCTCCCTACAACAAATCGAGATTAATTATCAATAAAATGACTCAAATTAATAGAAAAGCGAACCATTTTAAAGAAATAAGCGATTTATTAATAAAAATCTGATCCTTATGAGGAGGAATTTGATGAGTATTTCTTTGGCAAGTCTGGATAATCATCTTTATTTAATGGTTGCTGGTTTAAAACGTAACTTAGCTCGAATTCAAAAACGGGGCATTGATGAAAATTTCATTGTCGAACTGGAAGCCCTGCGTCAGCAGATCAGCCGTGTCAATATTGAACAAGAAAATTTGAAGGGTGAGTTACGCACCAAAACTGCCGAACTGCATCAACTGGTCAAAAAAGCCGAACTGAACTATCGCGAAGCCAAGAAGGTCGTGAAACTGGAGATCGAGCAGATCCTCTGGGGACAATTCGGGATCAAGGACAAAAAATAAAACAGCCTTGCGGCTGCTAAAAAATCTCTGCTTTAATTTTCGATTCCACCTGATAGAGATCGAGCCGACGGTGTTTTAACAGTGGTAACCCCTGACGAATCTCCTCCAGT
>JBFYZC010000313.1:0-5215 GCA_041309705.1 Bacillota bacterium
CTGCTAGTTTGATCTGGGGCGAATCACTGCGTGTCCTAGGTGCTAATCAAACCTATACCAAAGGTGAATTCAGTAAAGCCAGAGCCGTCTATGAAGATTTACTGGTCAAAAAGAATAAATCGCCGTATCTCTTGCATAATCAAGGACTAGCTCTCTATCGCGAAGCGCAACCTCAGCCAGCTACTGCTTGTTTTGAAAAAGCTTTGACCAATCAAAAGCTCCCGCAAAATTTACTCGCGCGACTGTACTATCATTTAGGGAGTACCCAGTTTGCCACTGCCGACAAGACTAAAGATCAGAAATCCAGCCAACTTTTTCAAAATGCGCTGCAAAGTTTTAAAAAAGCAATTTTAGCCGAACGAACTGATTTGGATGCGAAATATAATTATGAATTAACTCTGTTACGTGTCAAAGCAGCTCAAGAAGCAGAGCAAAAACAGGAACAACAGAAGAAACAAAACCCCAATCAAAAAGACCAGCAAAAAGAGGAACAAGAACAGGATCAAAAAGAGCAGAATCAAGATCAAAAAAATCAAGATCAAAATAAAGACCAAACAGAACCAAACTCGTCTGCCTCACCCAAACCAACTCCTGACAAGGAAGAACAGCAGCAAGCCAAAGAAGCTCAAGCAAGTTCTTCGCCCAAAACAGGAATGTCCCAAGCCGAAGCCGAAGCTTTATTAAAGATGGTTGAGAATGGCGAGCAGTATCAAGGACCGAAAATCAATGCCGAATCTGGTCTTGGTACAAAAGACTGGTGAAAGAAGGTGCTTCTAGCTTGCAATTAGCAAAAAAAATATTAACTCAATTCTTGCTGAGCTGTCTGCTACTTCTCGGGGCAACACTACCTAGTCTTGCCGCAACTGCTACGGTCACACTTGATTCCAATCAGGCAACTGTGGGAGAAGAGCTCACCTTAAGCATCAATCTTAATGGTGCTCGTTTCGGGACTCGTCCTGAAATACCAGTGATTAAAGGAATTGAGCTTAACAGTAGTGGTCACTCCACGCAGATTCAGATTATTAATGGTAAAATGTCCTCTGCCGAAGTTTACAGCTATACACTGATTCCGACCAAAGCAGGCGAGTATAAACTAGGTCCGTTTAAACTCCGTGCGGGCAATCAAATTATTAAGACTAATACCGTTAATTTATCCGTTACCAACAGTACTACCAATCAAAATTCATCTAACTCGCCAAACTCTAATCCTGATCTTGATGAAAGCGACGCTGAAAAGCATCTCTTCTTGAAGATTAAACCAAGTCGTAATACCGTCTATCTTGGCGAGAAGATTCCGCTCACGATTCGACTTTATGTCCGTCGCGGCGTAGGAATTGATAGCTACTCCAATCCGACCATCAATCAATCGGCAGTCACCATCGAACCATTAGCCGAACCGACCGAAAGTGAAGAGATTATTGATGGTGCACTCTATCAAATCCTGGATTTCTCGACTACTTTAAGCCCAGTTCAAGCAGGTCAGATTAACTTAGGACCTTTCACGATGAAATGTAACGTGATGGTACGTGATAGCGACAGTGATTCTTTAATCGACCAATTTTTTGGGAATGTCCAGAAAGAATTAGTCTCCCTAAAAAGTAATACTGTTGCTTTAAAGATTCTGCCTTTGCCAGCGGGTCAACCCGCCTCTTTCTCAGGGGCAGTCGGACGTTTTCAATTAAATGCTAATCTCAGCCCGTCTGAAGTCTTGCAGGGTGACCCGGTTACGGTCAAGCTCACCCTTTCGGGAACTGGTAATCTCCAAACCGCCGGAACTCCAGCGCTTAGCGAGACGACCGATTTTAAAGTTTATCAATTGCAGAAGAAAAAGACCAACCAGCAAAATGATACCCAAGAGCTGATTTACGAACAGATTCTGATTCCACTAAAATCAGGTCAAACCAAGATTCCAGCTTATCATTTCAGCTATTTTGATCCCGAACTAGGTAAATATCAAGAGATCAGTACTACCCCTTTACCAATCAATGTCAAAGCGAATCCTAGTTTCCGCGTTGATTCAATCCTCGAGAATCCTTCGAATAATACCGAAAAATTAGGTTCTGACTTGGTCTATATCAAAAATAGTTTAGGCACTTGGCACGCAAAAAACAGTCAGCTCTACCAACAACCCTGGTTTTGGTGCTTGCAGTTACTACCTTTCTTAATTATTCTCGCGGCGTTTGGCTATCGCCATTATCAAAAATTACTGCTCGCGGATACTCCCTGGTCACGTAGTCAACGCGCCAGTACTCAAGCGGAGAAAGAACTGATTAAACTACAAGCCATGCTCAAAAATCAGGAGTATCAAAAACTTCCTGAAACAACGCACAAAGTGGTACGGGAGTATTTAGGCGAGAAATATAAACTAACGGTCGCGGGGATGACCGGAGCAGTTACAAAGGAATTAGCCAAATTAGCTGTATCCGCTGAGAATTTACAAGTAATCAAAGAATTTTTTGACTACTATGATCTACTCAGTTTCACTGGTACTACCATTAATCAAGCTGCAGCAGAAAAATTGCTGAGTTTAGCTACCACGATTGTTACGGAGAAGAGTTCTAATCCAACCACCACTATAAATCAAGAATCATTACCCTCAAGAAAGGAGCAACTCTCATGAGAAAATATCTCTGGCAACTTGCTTTAACCTTGATCATGCTCTTTGCTCCTACTCTAGTCGCAGCAGCGCCTTCTGCCGAACAGAACCAGTTATTTCAAACCGCCAATCAAGCTTATCAAGCAGGAGCTTATCAGGAAGCGATCAACTCCTATCAACAGCTTTTAAAAGGGAACTATGAGAGTGGCAATCTCTACTATAATCTGGGTAATAGCTACTATAAATCAGGTCAGTTCGGGATGGCAATACTTTATTACGAAAAAGCACGCCAGTTGCTTCCCTACGATGCTGATCTTCAGGCTAATCTCAAGTATGCCACCCAAAAACTAAATCTTAAACAAAATAGAGACTGGTTAACTGTAATTGGCGAATTAGTACCTCTAGAGACGTTGCTCTTAATTTTACTGGGCATTAGCTCCTTGCTGGCAGTTTTAGTAATTGGTAAACTTTTTGGACTGGCGAACCATCCCAAGTGGCGCTCTGGATTACAAAACACCCTAATTACCACAATCATCGGCTGGATCTGTTTAGTGGTTCTAATTGGTACCACGTGGCAACAACAGCTTCGACCACAAGCAATTGCTATCAAAGCAGGCGAGGTTTACTTCGAACCAAATACTGCTAGTACCCTCTACTTTAAAGTTTCTGCAGGTGCAAAAGTTACTGTCATTAATCAACAAACTGACTGGCTGATGCTGAAACGCGCCGATGGGAAACATGGCTGGGCGAAAAAAGAAAGTTTTCAAGAGATTTAAGATAAAAATTTAAGGAGACTTGATAGCTCTTAGCTTACCAAGTCTCCTTTTTCAGTCATTAATCTTCTTTGAGCTGATACTTCTTTAAAATCCGCATCGCATTAAAGACCGCGAGCAAGGCAACTCCCACATCCGCAAAGACTGCCTCCCAGATGCTCGCCACTCCCCAGACTCCCAAAATAATAAATAGCAGTTTAAACCCAAAGGCAAAGATAATATTCTGCCAGATAATCTTTCTGGTATAGCGGGCAATCTCAATTGCGGTCACTAATTTAATGGGATCTTCTTGCATCAAGACAAGATCGGCTGCCTCAATTGCCACATCACGCCCCAGACCACCAATTGCCACTCCAAGATCTGCTCGCGCCAGCACCGGAGCATCATTCACTCCATCGCCTACAAAAACTAACTTCTTGCCTGAAACTTTTAGTCGTTCCACTAATTCTTCGACCTTGGTTACTTTATCCTCAGGTAACAAATCTCCATAATATTGCTTAATGTCCAAACTCTCTGCTACTGCTTGCACCGCGCTAGCCTGGTCACCAGAAAGCATTACTGTTTCTTGAATCCCTAACTCAGGAAGCTTTGCGATTAATCGTTTGGCATTCTCTCTTATTTGATCGGCGATCACTAAGTACCCGGCATAGATTCGGTCAATCGCCAGATGTACTACCGTTCCTGATAAGTCAAGCTTTGGCAGAGCAACTCCTGATTCTCGCAGTAATTCGTCTTTACCTAATACGACAGATCTCTGCTCCACTTGAACAATAATTCCCTTGCCAGGAATCTCTCTACAGTCACTTATATTCTCAGTCACCACTGCCTTGCCATAAGCCTCACAAATCGACTTGGCGATTGGATGGTTGGATGAAACTTCTGCTGCCGCTGCCGTAGCTAAGATCTCTTCTGTTGTAAAGCCATTAAAACTTTGAATCTCTTTTACAACAAAAACTCCCTGTGTCAGAGTCCCAGTTTTATCAAAAACCATCATGCCAACCTGATTCAGAGTATCTAAAAAATTAGCCCCTTTAATCAAGATTCCCTGTCGTGCCGCCGCACCAATTCCCCCAAAATATCCTAGTGGTACTGAGATCATCAAAGCACAAGGACAGGAGATCATCAACAAGACTAAGGCACGATAGACCCAAGTACTTAAATTTGCTCCTGCAAGGAATAAAGGTGGTACAAACGCTACTAATAATGCACCGATTACTACGAGAGGTGTATAATATCGTGCTATCTTAGTGATGAGCTGCTCGGTAGGGGCTTTGCGACTGGCGGCTGCTTCGACCAGTTGTAAAATTCTTGTCAAAGATGAGTCACCCAGTTTACGACTTACCTCAACCGTCAATGGTTCTTGACCATTAATCATTCCTGCTAATACTGGCTCACCTACAGTTACACGCCGTGGTACCGCTTCACCGGTTAAGACCGAAGTATTCAACCATGAGCTTCCTAAGATTACTTCTCCATCCAACGGGATTTTTTCACTGGCTTTAACAAGAATTTTCTGCCCCACCTCAACCATTTCTGGATGAATCTCTTGCAACTCTCCTGTCTCACTAAGCAGATGCGCCACTTCTGGTTGAAGATTCAAGAGTGACACCATTGAATTTCGTGAATGATTCACCGCTCGTGCTTGAAGTGTCTCACCAATTTGATAAAAAAGCATTACTGCTAATGCTTCTGGCAACTGATGAATTGCCACTGCCCCAGTTGTCGCCAGCGCCATTAAAAAATTCTCATCAAAGACTCGACCACGCCAAAGATTCTTCAGTGCTAACCAAAAAACTTCTCCGCCAACTATCAGTAAAGGTGGCACTAACAAAAGATATTCCGCCCA
>JBFYZC010000314.1:0-3673 GCA_041309705.1 Bacillota bacterium
ACAAGCTCCTATCGGAATAATTCCACCACCCAACGCTTTCGCCACGGCAATAATATCTGGAGTAATCCCTTCATGTTCACAAGCAAACATCTGCCCGGTTCGACCCAAGCCAGTCTGCACTTCATCTAGAATTAAAAGTACCTGAAATTCATCACAAAGCTTCCTTGCTTCACGTAAATATCCATCTGGGGGAATAATAATCCCACCCTCGCCTTGAATGGGTTCAACAATAAATGCCGCATAAAAATCAGGTTTTGCTGCTAAGGTATCCTTTAATGCTTCGATATCACCATATTTAATTCTAGTAAACCCAGGAGTTGGAGCACCAGAATTTTTTTGATAACTATCTTTCCCGGTCGCTGATAATGCTCCTAATGTCTTCCCGTGAAAACTATTCTCAGTAGTAATAATTCCCATGCGTTTAGTGTACATACGTGCCATTTTTAAAGCAGCTTCAACTGCTTCTGCACCACTGTTAGCAAATGTTGCATAACTAATTCCTTTTGGAGCTAACTCAACTAATCTTTTCCCTAATTCACCTGCTGCTTCAAGATATGATGGTTGAATTAAGCATGGTTCTTTTTCTGCATAAACACGGTTAACAGCTGCCCAAATCTCTGGATGATTATAACCAAAAGGCAATGCTCCGTATGAAGCAATAAAATCTAAATACTTCTCGCCTGCTTGATCAGTTAATTCTGTTCCGAGTCCCCGCACAAAAACCTTATCCATATTTAGCTGACGAAGTCTCTTCCCTAGTACTGGATTAACATATTCTTCATATGTATGCATTTTAATTCCTTTCTGCTTTAATTTGCTAATAATCAATTCCATAATCTACTTAAGCATCTTATTTAAATATTTATAATAGTACTAATTAATTAATTTTATCATTAATTTTAAAAAACGTCAAATTAGTTACCTAAATTATGGATATCTCTTACATTATACCATTATTTACAAAAAAATCAAACCACTTCTAATTTAATGCCTCATAACCATTAAGCTATGAGGCGCATCTATGCATTGAGTTACGACGGTGAATTATTAGAACTATTTTTAACCCAAAACCAACTAATTTTAGCTTTTTTATAAAACATCTGATATCCAATATAACTCAAGCCACCTAAAAGTAACAACAACAATCCTTTCACAAACCAGCCCCACCATGAACCGTGTTCTAAGCTTGCTCCAACTGGATATAAAATTGCAAATTTCTGAGTTTCTAAATCACAGGTCTGCAATTGCTTGTTTTGAGTATAATTCCCTTTTTCAAGAGCTAGCAGATCCATCACTCGCGGTTCAAGAGCACTTCCTTTGCTGCCACCAATCAACCATTCACTAGGTTCACGCGCGACTTTACGAAAAAAATCCTCTCCAAAACCATCATAAGAGCCTACTAAAACATAATAATTCCATTTTTTAAGCGGCTCGCCAATTAAAGCGACTGGCACGGTAACCCGAATAGTATGCTGATCTGCTAATAACGATGCATTTAATGGGTATCGTTTTATCACATTACCTTCATGTTTAAAGATTTTACTATTACCCCAGCCAACCACTTTCAAACAAAAATCCCAGGCATATCTTGAATCAAAGCTGACATTAGCCCCCTTCTCAGGTAACTGTGTCAATCCTGCGTTAGAAATTGTATCAAGATAAATTCGTAAATTTTGATGAATAAAGCCTTCTGGTGATTGCCAAGGATTGGTGATCTTAGCAAAAGTAGTGTCGAAATAAATCACACCAGTTTGGTCTGACCAAACTTTAAATTTAGTCAAATCAAAGATGCCTCGATATGGCTCGAATGCTTTATGCGTCGGATATTGATAATTACCATATCCCGAATCATCTTTTAGCGGGTCATTCATTTCAAAATAGATCATCGTTGTTGACTCTGCGTTGACAGGAATGATTAATAATAACAGTAATCCTAAAATCCAAAAAAATCTCTTCATATATTACACCCCCACGATAGTTCTATGCGTGAAGGTTGTAAAAAATTATTGTTATTTTAAAAAAATAATTCATTCATGGTATATACGTGGTACACGATCGCTAATCATACAGGTAATTTCATAATTAATTGTCCCCAGCTTCCGGGCAATCTCGTCTGCGCTAATCTCCATTCCTCCTTGTTTACCAATCAGCACCACCTCTTGCCCAACTTGAGCTGTTTTATCTCCCAAATCAACCATACATTGATCCATACAAATGGTTCCCACAATTGGATAACGCATTCCTTCACAGAGTACCTCTCCTTTACTAGTTAAAAGACGCGACCAACCATCTGCATAACCAATTGGAATCGTAGCAATAGTACTTTCTTGACTAGTATGATAACGTTGCCCATAGCTAATTCCGGTATCTTGTGGAACTCGCTTAACAAAACTCATACATGCTTTTAATGATAAGACTGGTTTTAAATCAATCAATTCTCGTTTAATTTCTGGTGAAGGATATAAGCCGTAAAGAATAATTCCTGGACGTACTAAATTATAATACGAATTAGGCAGATTAATAATTCCAGCACTATTAGCTAAATGAACTAATGGAGGCAAATTGTCTCTTATTTTTAAATCTTGCACTACTTTAGCAAAGCGCGCTTCCTGCAAATATGCGTAAGCAAGATCTAATTGGTCTGCAGTAGCTAAATGGGAATAGATTCCATTAAATTCAATTCCTGCAAGTGTCTTCATCCATGCGGCAAAATTAACCACTTTTTCTGGTGAAATTCCCACTCGTCCCATTCCAGTATCTACTTTCAAATGTGCGGTGGCTACTTTACCTTGAACTAAAGCTTCTTTAGCCAAAGCCAACACTGATTCTTCAAAACAGACACTAGCCGTTAAATTATAAGTAACCATTGCCGTTACTTGATTAACCTGCAATGGGTTAAAGACCAAAATGGGAGCTATAATTCCTGCTTGACGTAACGCAATTCCTTCCTCAGGAAGCGAGACTCCAAGCCAACTTGCACCAGCTGCTACTGCTGCCTGAGCAATCTGAACCCCTCCATGACCATATGCTTCGGCCTTCACCACTGCCATAATCCCTGTTTTTGCTCCCACCAAACGTCTTACTTCATTAAAATTATCTCGAAATGCAGAAAGATTAATCTCTGCCCAGACTGGACGGATTAACTGCTGATATCTGCTCATTCACTATATCCTCTTCAATTTTCAAATTATTAATTACTAGGGGGATCTTGGGCAATAAATCGCTGGCAATCATTCCGATGTTTCCCAATTCAGTCGCAACTAAATCACCTACTAATCCATGTAGATAAACTCCAGCTACTGCTGCTTTGATAGCTGCTACTCCTTGCGTCAAAAGACTGCCAATTATTCCGGCTAAAAGATCACCCATACCCGCGGTTGCCATTCCCTGATTTCCAGTTGGGTTAATATAAATCTCCCCAGCGGCACTAGCAATAATAGTACGTGCTCCTTTTAAAACCAAAGTCACGCCCCATTTTGAAGCATATTCACGCGCAACTGCTAACCGATTTTTTTCTAACTCACTAATTTTTCCTCCAGTTAGTCGCGCAAACTCCCCCGGATGAGGCGTTAATACCGTTTGTTCTGGCAAATTGCTCCACAATTCTGGATTTTTAGCTAAAAGATTCAAAGCATCCGCATCAAACACAACTGGTACTTTAGCACAATATTCA
>JBFYZC010000315.1:0-2851 GCA_041309705.1 Bacillota bacterium
AGCTGATGACTGTATTTCCTGTGGGATATGTCAAACCGTATGCCCAGTTAAGAATATCGAATTAGTTGAGAAAAAACCAACTTTCAAACATCATTGCGAACAATGTATGGCATGTCTGCAATTCTGTCCCAAACATGCCATCAACTATAAATCACTCACTCAAAAACGTGGCAGATATACCCATCCCAGTATCGGTCATCAAGAATTAGCCACTAAAAATAACGAGTAATCTCTATTCATGTTGCAACTCTAACGCTGCTTTAATCTGTGTGATCATCGCTGCTCGGATTCGCTGTGGGGCGAGCACTTTCACATATGGACCAAGTGAAAGCAATTTACGCAAGATATTCTCCTCTTCGAAGAGATAATAATTTAACTGTAGCTCATAACGCGCCTCTCCCAAGATTCGAGCCGTTCGTTCCAGACCAGAAAAGCACATGAAACATCGTTCCATCGCCCCTTTCTGATCAAATACTTCCAGCACAATCGGTGCGGCAGCATACTTCTGCTGCACCATTAATTTTTGGGCAGTTTCTCGATCCAGCTCTGGTACCTGCTCCACAACCTTTACCGCAAACATCGTCCAGAGATTCGCCATTACTGGTCGCTGCTCATCAAGCGAATACAGCGAGACGCGAAATCTCTCGTCCAGCAGCGAGTATTCCAAATTTATTGGCAGTGCCAATTGATCCTGATAGAGATTGCCACGTCGGTCACGATTACTATAACGAATCGCCTTTTCTTCTAGTAATGCCTCTAGGATCAATTGGATATTCTGCTGATATCCTTCAAAATCTAATATCTCTGGTAGCTCGGTGAGATTCGTCACTTCCAGATACTCACTTTGAAAAGGGGTCTCACTCATCGCAAATGCTACTTCTAGTTTAGCGTACAAGGTTGGGTTCAAAAAAAGCTTCAGCTTTGGCTCCGCTATTAAGGCTTTCAACCACGCCTGCTCAATTTTGGTTAATCGAATTGGCACTGGCAGTCGTGCGCCAGTTGTTAGTATCGGATAAAATTTCCCCTCTCGCTCTTGTAAAAGATTAAAATTCTCGCTTGCTTGACGTGCTTGATTCAAGACTAATTCTGTGAAAGGACGCTGCTCTTTATCTAGTATCTTCTGTTCAAACTCCTCCGCTTCAATTAACTCTACTAATTCTGCTGCTCTTCTGCCATCAATTGCTTCATTAATTAAACGACCAACTAACTGAAAATAACGATTCTTAACCTCATCAAAGAGCTCCATAACTCTGCAACATCTCCTCCCAATCACCTACCATTCGCACTACCAAACTCCCTGGTTCAAGTAGTTTGAGATATCCACTATAACCACGTAACCAAGGAATCATTTCAACCGGATCATTCACCCAGCCTTCAAAGCGGTAACGACCATTCGCCAGTAGTCTAACTTCACCTGTGGGCGCTTCGGCAAGAATTTTCTCCAAGAGATACCCTTCATTCACCTCATCAATCACAATCTCAAAGCTTACTTTCGTCGCCGTATTCCCCTCAGCCAGTGGCATACTTGACCAACTCTTCTGCATGCGTGCTTGATACTGCTCTGCCAAAGCATCGCGCTCAAACCGCTCCGCAAGCACCTTCACCTGACTAATCCGATCTAGACGTGCCACGCGAAATTTCCAATCAGTAAAGCCCAGCAGATAAAAACGTCCATGTCGTCGCTCATATCTAATCCGATACGGACTCAATTTAACCTGATGAATTGGATATTTCAGCTGATTCTGATAAGTCAGTACTACCTTGCACCCCTGATGAATTGCTTCTAATAATTGAGTCAGAATCTCTTCTTCAATCACGGGATGAAAATGCAGCTCACGATAGTTAAAAAAATTCACTATTTTAGTCGGTTGCTTTCTTTCATAACGTAGATAATCCTGCAAAGTTCGCTCACAATAGTAACCTGCGGTCACTGGAAATACCAAATTTTTAAAGAGACTCACCGCTCTCAAAAGTTCTTCTAATTCTACCTCAGTCAATTCCGCAAAAAAATCAGGGGCGACTTGATAATATTTAGTCCGTTTCTCAGTAGTACAAGTTAGTATCCCAAGACTCTCACATAGCTCTCCCAACTTCCGTTCCAAAGTCTTCTTACTGATCTGCTCATCCGCGAGCAGACCATGATCAAGTAACCCGTTCTCCAGTTCATTTAAGGAAACTGACGTCTCCCGCAACTGCAAATAGATTAAAATGTAATAATAGAGCACTAGATCGGTACGGGTAAAACTCTTCGTGCGATAAGTCTGTACTAAAAAATTATCTGCCTGACGCATAAAGTCATAACTCAGGTTCAAAAGTTTATAGCGTCCATCCTTCTCAAACCGCACATATTCCTCCGTCACATACTGCTGAATGCGGCGCAGCTCATAGCTGATCTTTCGCGAACTCAATTGTCGTTTCTGCTCCAGCTCTTCACGCGAGAAACAGCCATAGAGAAAACAGTCCCGTAAGAGATCCCGAATCAACTGGTAGTGTTTGATAAAATCAGTAAACATTATTTAAAAACTCCCTCAGCGAAATAAGCATATATATTTAAGAAAGATTATCCGAGACAACTCAAAAACCCTCTTGAAAACAAAAAAGCCAGGGAGTTTTCCCAGCTTTAATAATTTTCACTCCGCATAGACGCGGCAAACACTCAGCGCGATCTGCTTGATTTTTTCTCTTAGTTCTCTTGGCTCGATGACCTCAATTTTATCTCCGAATCCCAATAAAAAACCATAGAGCCAACTATTTAGACCCATCTGAAAAACTACCTTCAACCTACCATCAGCTAAGCGTTCATAATTATCTACTCCAAAAGTATCCTGAACCTCATATTTCATGGAGGCAT
>JBFYZC010000316.1:0-7732 GCA_041309705.1 Bacillota bacterium
TAGCAATTCTAATCAAAGGCAACTCTGGAGGATTAGAGGCGGCTAATTTAGCCAGAGCTACTACCAAAAGAGCTTGATCTTGAAACTCCACCCCCTCCAAAAGCTTGAGGGCTTTCATCTAAAGTATCTCCTCCAGACTCTCCACAATTACTTGGGTAAATTCATCTAGATCGTGTCGGTTGCAGCGACTATCTGCATTCAGTTCCAAAATGTCACCATTGATCTTGGTCACTAAGATCGAGCCATCATAGTTACCCTCAATTTTTACCTTTTTGATCTTGGCATTAAAAGCCTCTTTACCCATAGCATCAGCACAAATATTCTGCAAAGCTTTTTCTAAAGGTAGAAAATAATTCTCCTCCATCAAAGTTGGAAAATTTTCAGCATAACCTTCCTTCACTACTTCGTCCCAGAGAATCTCCAATTCTAGCTCTGCTCCAGTAAGTGCGTTTAATTTCTGTTGCCATTCACCTAATTTTTCTGCTTGAAATGCTTGTACAGCACGTTTTTCTGCTAATCCCATTTTAAATCATCCTTTCATAATTAAAAATAAACTCCATCAAAATCGTAATCCAAGAAATACTGTGCCATCAATCTTAATAATACACCCCCATACGAAAGCTGATCTGCACTCTCCACGATGTTCCATTCACAACAATCATGTTCCCAACAAACCAAGGCTGCTTCACCACGTTGATTCTTTTTTATTGGGTCAAAGAGCAACCAATTCTGGGCACAACCAAAAGCAGCCACAGCTTTCATATAAATTTCGCGTTCAGCTTCATCTTCCATGGTTTCTTCAAGATACTCTGGCTCCCAGTTCCAATCACAGGCAAGTTTACCTGTCTCATCTAAACCACCAAAACCAATGGCTCCACCCCCGATTGATTCCCAGATTATAGAATTGAAATGTTTGGCAATCTCAACGTATGATTTAGGCAACCACGCTTCGGCTTTGCCTGCAAAGGCTGGCTCACACTCGATAATCTCAGCTTCCTCACTATCAACACTTTTAATCGAAATATTTAAGCCACCTTCAGCCGTCTGCTCGACTTTTTCTACCCGTTTAGCTAAATTAGTTAAGATCTGTCGCTCTTCCTCGGTTTCACAAAGAAAGCTAAAAAGTTTCTGAAATTCTTGGTCAACTGCTGCACTCATAATAATCAACCTTTCATTTTTTGAATTGTAGCTCTAGTATCTCCGAAACTAAGATAGAAATGCTGATTCTGTAATAATTCGCTAAGCTTTTTTACTAAAATCTCGTATGAAGTTCTTACTTCTGCCCCCTCAACCAAACAACGCACCTGATCTGAAATCTGATCAAGACAGGTCAAAGCAATACTTAATTCATAATTGACCTCAGTGGCATTTTTTAAATCAGCTTGTATGGTAGTTTGTAAAGCTTCCAGATCAAGTAAGCCATAACGCAGATGATCCTGATAGGGATTCGGAACATTCGTCAGATCTTCAATTCCAGCATATGGTTTCTCATTAAGCTCAGTAGGAAAAGGTCCTGCACCGTGCCGAGTCAGATAAGCCCGGGTGACATAGATAATCTCTAATCTTTCATTACTCAAATTTAACTTTTCCAGCAAACTTATTACATTCTTAATCCCGGTATTGGAGCGTGTTACATGGGGAAAATAGGGATGTGACTGATCAAGTAGTAGTCCTTGCGCTCCTTCAAAGATTAGTGTTTCAAATGAGTCAAGCAGTTCAAGCTCTGCCAGGTTTACTATTTCGAAAAAGCTTTTAAAATCAGAAATAATCTTCCGCAGCAGATTCTCATTATCTAATAATGCTTGATATTTATCTGGAATCTCTTTAATCCCCAAGCTCAAAAATCTCTCTGGTAGATACTCATTTTTAATTAACTCTAATTTTCGACCTAATTTAGTTGGCTCACCTAACTCTGCTACTGTAATCTGGTATGCTTTGTCTGCCAAACTGCGGGTAATTGTCTCATTAAACCCAACGCCACAGCTCCCATGTTTAGCAGCACCTCTGGTTAATTCGGCTACTTGATTCAAGAGAATATCATACGGTGTGGTCACTAGGCAGCTGGGATCTACATAGACTTGGGGAGTAAACCCAAGCTGCTTCAGTTCTGCCAGCTCTTTCTGAAAGAGGAGCGGATGTACCACAAAGAAAGAACTGAGATAAGTCGGTAGTCCCACTAGCGAACCTGCCCCAAAGTGTCCAAAAACATGGCGCACTCCATTCGGTGTGACTACGGTATGCCCTGCCTGAGCTCCACCATTGAAACGAATCACGATTCCTGCTTCCGCCTTCGCTGCCAGATAATCAGTGATCAACCCCTTTCCTTCGTCTCCGAAATTCGCACCAATTACCACTTGCAGCTGCTTCATCAAGTATCCCTCCAGATTAAAATTTCACTACACCACCATCAGCCTGATTGGGTTTGCCTAGAGCTTGCACTGCTTCAGCTACCACTAGACTGGTCGAACCATCCCAACTGGAGATGACTTCTTCGGGGGCAATGCCATTGACCACTTGAATCGCGGAAACAATCACTTCACTCATTTTTTTATAGTCAGTCAAACGCAGGGCACGTTGTCCAAGTAGTTTGCGCCAAGGTCGCAAGGAGATTTCTGGATTACTCCGACAGTAACTCCCCTCTTCAACTACCAGATGAAAGACTTCATACTGCCTTGAGACCAAGGTTAACAGTTCAGCTTGGGAGATTCGTTCAAATTCTGGGCGATAACCCATAACACGCTCAATATCTTCGGCGCGTAGATAAGGAGTGGGCTGCTCATCACCAATCGTAAACAAGAAGCCCTTCTTCTGACGTTTCTCAAAACAATCAATTCGCGTATGTAACGCAGCGAAATACCAAGCGAGTAAGTATGATTCATAGTTATTCCCACCGCCACCGCGCTCCAGATAGATCTTGGTTAACTGTTTGGCGATACGAATATCTGCTTCAAATTGCGTTACTTGTAATGGCGCACTATCTCCCGCTTCGACATCACCAATCCCCATAAACATCAGGTGCGGATCGGTTACGGGTCGACGTCGGTAAACTTCCGTCGCTAAGGTCTGCAACCCTTCACGTGCCATGACATCCAAAACCGTATCCATCGAACCCGTCACATCAAGTGCCAC
This sequence comes from Bacillota bacterium, assembly GCA_041309705.1. Taxonomy (GTDB): domain Bacteria; phylum Bacillota; class UBA4882; order UBA8346; family UBA8346; genus JBFYZC01. The sequence continues at coordinate 3,130 of JBFYZC010000316.1, forward strand.
AATTAGCGCGGTTGAGAGTGGATTATCAGTTGAGTCACATGACTCACGAAATTTAATTCCATCTGGATCGAGCTCTGGTGCTAGAGTTCTAGCAGTAAAAATGTCATCTACCGATGCCTTACTCTTCACATGTACCGAAGCATATACTTCCCAATCTTTGTCAGTCCAACGTCCGCCACCCATTTTGAAAACCCCTTTCGTTGTTGAATCATTTTCACTTTGAATATCAGTCACGCTCGCTCAAGTCAAGCATAACAAACTTTTTCCTTGGATAAACGCAAGTTTAACCATAACAGAATTCTTCATACTTTTCATCCATAAAAACCAGATAGGCTAAAACCCTAAACATAAATCCACCAGCTCCATATGATTTTTTCTTCTGACCGGGATAATCTGTGGCATCAGCAAGAGTTCCACCATGATTCCAAAGACAGATGGAAGGCTCACCTAACGAATTCTTATTTTCTTTATCGAAAACAAACCAGTTCTGACCTGCATCGCAGAATTCCTCGAATCGTTCAATCACATCATCATCTTCATCATACGGATCATAACCACCGCCAGGATAAAATACAGATTCACCATATCCTTCAGGATCTCCGAGAATTATTTCACTGTGCATGCGTCTCATTACATCATGCGAAGTCTCTCCTTTTGTTTTCTGTGGTGCTCCGAAAAAAGCAACAACATCTTCTTCATCGCCATCATATCCATTACCTTGAAAAATCAAAGAGAAAGAGTCTTTATCAACAGCGCAGCTTTTTAATCTGTCCATAAGATCCATAAAGACCGCTTCGCATTCTTTTGTAAGTAGCCAGGGATGAAAATGTTCGAACAAAGCCTTCTTCAATTCATCACCTGATGCTGTTTCAATCATCTTCAAAAATCGTTCATACTCTTTGAAAGCTGCCTCTACTGCTTCATCGTTAGTCCAAAGTCCGCCACCCATTTTGAAAACCCCTTTCGTTAAATTATTTTTACTTTGAATACAAGTCACGCTCGCTCAAGTCAAGCGTAACAAACTTTTTCCTTCCAAAACTAGCACTTAACACCTGATCCCAATTTTGATAATCCTGATAAGCAGTCTCACTCGCCACTCCGCGTAACCAGTTAATCATTGAGCTTGGAGCAACCTTCATACTCTCCAGTCTGGTACCATTGGGATCGCCCAGTAACTCTCTGCCCACAAGACGAATTGCTTCTAGATCAGTCAAGATACTACCCTGCTTTTCGTTTTTTACTACTGGTGGCATGATGCCATAAAGCTTCTCTGAAACCCCCAGCATCTTTGAGCCTTGTTTAACTGTGTACCACCAACCGCCTAGCAATGCGCCAGTATGCTCCTTAGGGGAAATGAAATAATTCTCTAGCGAGATGGCATTATGTGACAGACCAGCGTAATCAAGATAACAAGCCAGATTATAAAGCGTCCCCAAGATCCAGGCTACATGACGGTCAGTGAGCTGACCATGGTAGAAAGCTAGTACATCTTTGAGACATAAAAGTTCAGCAGTTTTACTAATTACCATCCCATAATAATCTTTTGTTTCAAATTTCGCCAATAATTTGGGCAGATATTTAGAGATCTCCAGCCGCATCTTTTCATTAGCAAAGGCAAAACTCTCTAACTGCTGTAAAGCATTCTGATAAAAATTACGCTGTGTCTTCTCCAATAGATAGCAGATCATCTTACTGCCCAGATAAATCTTACCTAATTCAAAATTTGAAACAGTTAGATAATTAAATTCATAAGTTTTGCCATCAAATGCCTTTAATCTTAAAAAACCAGGACGCTCCCATTTACCTTGCTCCAAAAGCTCCAGCCCTTGTTGATAAAGCAGATTGATCTTTGCCATTACCTGATTGGCTTCGGAAGAATTAGCATGATTATCGGGATGCCAGAGTTTGGCGAGCCTAAGATATTCTTTTTTGAGAGTATCAGTTTGGTCTGAGAATAGCTCACCTGGAGTAGTAAACTTCAAGATCTCTGCGGCAGTGTATTCCATTTTTGATCACCCTGTTTTGTTAAAATTTAATAGTTAATATCAATCTGTTAATAACATTATAATCTTATTTTGTTTTTTTGTCAATTAGTTTCTTGGAAATTTTTAACTTTGCAATTTGGCAATAGTTTATTAAGTCTTCTTTTTAAATTGTGTGCTGCGTTTACATCAGTCAAATCAATGTATTCCAAATTTAATAATTTTACCATTTCATCAGGAATTTCTTTGAAATTAGTGCATGATTTCAAGTGAATTCGTTTTAAATTGGTCAACTTGCCAATCTCAGGAGGAAATGCTTCTAAATGGGCACTCCATTCAAGATCCAATAATTCCAGGGTTTTTAATTCTCCAACAATTGCGGGCAGTACTTTAAACCTGTTGTTACCTAGATGCAATGATTTAAGACAAGTCAAATTAGCAAGACTGTCCGGCAGTTCCTTCAGGAAATGGCTATCCACAACCAGAGAGGTCAGCTGAGTGTAGTTTCCAATTTCAGATGGAAGCTCCTTCCAAGCTTTTTTGATGGCACTCTTTCGAGAAGGAGCCATGTTATATACTTTGATTATGGTAGAATCAAGTGGAAATTTATTGAGTTGAGTCAGTGCATATTGTCGAGCGGCTTCATCTGGGCTCAGCTCTGCTTCCCTTTTAGCAAGAATAGCGTGATAGTTTGCAGTATGTCGTGCAAGATGATCTTTTTCCAAATACTGCTTCAGCTCATCAAGCCCCCAATACCAGTCCTTACGGTCTGGAAATAAATTATTCTCAGACTGCACTTGAAATCTGAAACTACTGGTAAAATCTTTTTTTAAAGGCGATATGAAATACTTTCCCTCTTTGTGATTATATTTAGACTACCCTAAAAAACAGAGCGGACTAAAATATACTGCCAAATCTTTTACTGAGAAATCTCGTATCATCTCAAGATCCAGTGATGCATCATCACAGTTTCCGGTCTCACAATAATTAATCCAGTGTCTAATAGATTGAATATCAATTATAATCATATCTGTTTGTGGGTCGATTAACTTTTCATCCATTTGTGAGCACCTCTCAATATATTCATTCTTTGTTAATTTTGGGTTTTCAACCAACATGCTACTCTATTTTGAGTTGTGGCATCCATTTGTGCTAATATTTTAGCATAAGAGATCGGCAATTTCTTCGCAGCGTTTAAAAACATCTGATGCCAAAGGTTATTAAACTCTTGGCTGTACTGCCAACCAAGATTTTTTTCTAAAAATTGCAAATAAGGCACTACTGTCAAAGTGGAATTTTTTTGCTGGATGCGTGCTCTAAGTGCCGTATAGATCCCCAAATCACCATCCAATGCTAGATATAATAAGGTTGAATTCACTACTTCCAATGCATGATTACGTTCAAAAAAAGGCCAGAGACGTTCAGATTCTTAAGCAAGAGCGGCATAATTCTTTAGTAACATTAAACGAAAATTCCAATGATTTCTGTCATAAGTAGTATCGGTAAGCAGATAATCAAAGAGATAATTTACAAGCTCTGCATCAATCGCTTAATGTGCCTCAACCAAACGAGGCAGTTGAGGCAGTAACTCTTCACTCCAGCCTAAAAAAGCTCTTTCTTCATCTAGGAGCTCATTCAAACCACACAAAAGTTTTAGTTGCAGCAAGATATCCCAATCTTCTGCTAGCGCTTGACACCAACAAGCACAGACCTTGGGCATTCCCAAGGTCTGTTTTACCATCGCCAATAGATCTTGTTGTAAATTAAGATCATTAGTTTCTCTGATTGATTTAAACAAATTCAAACTATGCTCAATCTGTAATAATTGCCGCGACTGAAGATCTTTCAAAATTTGCTGCATTTTTTCACCTCTTAGCATTATTTATCAAAGATAGAAAGGCAATTGTAATGGATATTTTATTGGGTTACTTAAACTCATAAGCTCCAATATCATTGGCATTTCCCTTTGGTCGTTGCGTTCCTTCAATGTCGGTATTCAATCCATTAATAGTTGTCCCCTTATCAATAGCATTACTACCTAAAAGTAGCCTGAAATTGTTTTTAGCTATATTAACAAATTTTGGATCTCCTCCATTGATTCCATGAACTTCGGTAAAATTAGTTTTGCTGTCGAAATTATTGTGCCCCGCGACATAATTGTAATCGGCAATAGAGCCTGTTGCCAGTGCGTCTATGACATAAAACCCATATGTAGTAAAAGCTCCCGAAGAACCGCACTCAATAAAAAGATTGTTCTTAATTTCTGACATAGGTCCTGCGATGAGTAAAACATGAGAAAAGGCTCCCGGACCAATTGAACACTTATAAAAGGTATTGTTATACCATTTGCATTTAGCTGCATAACAATTTGCCTGATAGTAAATATTCGCAAAAATATTGTTTCGAAAAATAATATCTGATATTTCAGAATAGCCATTTGCAGCATTTCCTTCGAGATTACATATTTGAGCTTGATTGTTCAGGCATATATTGTTTTCAATAATTACATTTTTCAACCCCGCTTCGCCCTGCCGCGAATCAAATGTTTGAAATAAGTCTACATGATAAATCTCTGAGTCAGGGGCATCTTTCAGTATATTACCTCGCACAACATGGTTATA
>JBFYZC010000317.1:0-7651 GCA_041309705.1 Bacillota bacterium
ACAAGCATTAAAAGATGGAGAGATTGGAGCGGCTTATAGTCTTGGGCATTTATATCAATCTAAAGCACATACATTCCCGTTTGATGAAGAACAAAGTCGTAAATATTTTCTGTCTTTTCGAAAGGCATCTTTATTTTACATGCAAGCTTATGCTGGTTTAAAACGTTATCCAATGAGCGATCTTTTAGAATATTGTGCCATGTTATATGAATTTGGACATACTGTTAGTAAAGAACCAAATGTCGCTTTCTTTTTAGCATTACAAGGTGTCAAAAATGAACAACAATTTTGTAGTGGTAGACTATATCAACGATTAGCGCGTTATTACAATGATGGATTTGGTACAGAGGTTAATTATGTGGAATCGGCTAAATTTAGTCGCCTTGCAGCTAACGAGGGTGAAATTGATAGTATGGTGGACTTGGGATACAATTATTATTATGGCAAAGGTGTAGAGGAAGACTACGACCAAGCATTGGAGCTATTTATGCAAGCACTTGAGAATAGTGACGACTGGCGAGCCTGGTTAGGTATTGCCAGAATCTACGCAGATCCTGCTTATACCAGACCAGATCCAATAAAATCAATTGAAGCTTATGAAAGAACGATCGCAATAAATCCAGAGTTTTCTTTAGTTGAATTTGCTACACATTTAATGGATGAAACATACGGTTTTAAAGATTTAGAAAAAGCAATTCCGCTTTTTGAAAGAGCCGCCACCGAGTTTGAAAATGTAGATGCTATGTATCAATTAGGTTTGATCTACCAGGAAGGTCTCGGAGTGAAAAAAAACATCAAAGAAGCCATTGCTTGGTTTACCAAGGCAGCAAAACATGGGCTTGTCGAAGCAGAATCGGCTCTGAGTGAAATTCGCCTAAATGGAATGGGTGTACTAATTGATATTAAAAAAGCCCTTGGTTGGTATAAAAAGATATAGAAAAAATTGCCTAAAGGATTTATTAATATGGAACATTTAGAGAATGATTTTTTCATCAAAGACAAGTTATATCTAATTGCACAGGTACCGCCTAGTTTTCAAGGGTATAAACCTCATGTCGGAGAAATTTATTGCTGCGAAGCATTAGATTATGATGCTAATTCAATACTTATTGGGTTATCTTTCTTATCGCTAACAAATGATACAAGATTTACAATTGTTCCTCAGGAGTATAAAACGAAAGATTTACTTGAGATATGTTTTATTTCAGATAAAGACACATTTATCTATAAACTGGCAAAGAATGCGGTGATGGTCTCTAGAGTTTTAGGAGTTTATCGAGAAGGTCTGATTTGTAGAGTATTACTAGCACTACGTTTTCCAAATGAATACAACAAACGCTTTCCAGAACATCAGCTCGATCTCGAAAAGATAACCTGTAATGAAGAAAATTATCTAAAAGCATTGTTGGCTCAATTAAGCGATATAGGAATGATCTTCCAAATTACAGATAATGATGATTTTCAAAATTCGCTATTACGTTTAAAAAACTATTTAAGTAAATGGTGGTTTGAAGATCTATTACAATGTAACAGTTTTGAAGAAGTTTCAGAGAGATTATTGGAAAGGCATGATTATTTCTTGCTTTCTTTGAGTTCCTATAAAATTAATCAAGGTTTAATTATAATTTACGCTCCGCTGTTTTGGTCTATGATGGGAAATATTAGTGTAGACTTTCGAAAATACTTTAAGATTTGTTTGAAAAACCCATATCCAATTCATGAGCTCAGTTCGCAAGCGGTTGCATATAAACTCAGTACTCTCTTCAAAAAAAATGTTTCATATATAGAATTAAAAACTTTACTTGATAATTTGTGCCAAGATAAACAGGTCATCCCTTTTAATGCCGAAGAAAAAAATAACGGAATTTTTTGGGATAGTCTCCTGGCAATGATACAAAAAAGAGTCGAAGATTTCGAAGGTGTTAAGATTCTAGAAAACTTTTTAGATTACATAATAAATGAAAATTTTTGTACAGAAGAAGATGCTGCTGATGAACCTAATTTAAATAGTTATCTGAAGAAGATCGGTGATTATTTAGTAAAGAGTGATTATCGACTGATTGCCTTTTCACGTGCTTTTGAAGCCGAACAGTATCTAAGTCTAATTGCAGTTTCTGATTATATCAAACTAAAAGGATATTTTATAAATTCAAATTATCAAATTGTAAGATATGATAGTTTATGGGATAAAGCTTTTGAAAGCTATCAAGAAGGTGATGCTTCTCGAAGCACGGATTTATATGAAAAATTACTCAATGAAAACGAACCATACAATTTTGAAATAGGTCTTTATTTTGCAAATGGTCGTGATGATAACACGTATTGGATAAAATCCTTGTACTACCATTTACAAGCACTAAATGAGGGTGAGATTGGAGCGGCTTATAGTCTAGGATATCTATATCAATCGAAAGCACATACATTCCCGTTGGATGAAAAAGAAAGTCATGAATATTTTTTTTCATTTCGGAAAGCATCTTTATTTCACATGCAAGCTTTTGCTGGTTTCAGACGTTATCCAATGAGTAATCTTTTAGAATATAACGCCATGTTATATGAATTTGGATATACTGTTGCTAAAGAACCAAATATGGCGTTCCTTTTAGCATTTCAAGGTGTTATAAATCTACAAAATTACAGTAGTAGAAGTCTTTATAAGCGTTTGGCATTTTATTACTTGGAAGGTTTTGGCACGGAAGTTAATCTGGTTCAAGCAGCTAAATTTAGTCGCCTTGCGGCTGATGAGGGCGAAGTCGATTGTATGGTAGATTTGGGATTCAATTATTTATCCGGTAAAGGTGTAGAGAAAGACTACGACCAAGCATTGGAGCTATTTACGCAAGTACTTGAGAATAGTGACGACTGGCGAGCCTGGTTAGGTGTTGCCAGAATCTACGCAGATCCTGATTATACCAGACTAGATCCAATAAAATCAATTGAAGCTTATGAAAGAACGATCGCAATAAATCCAGAGTTTTCTTTAGTTGAATTTGCTACACATTTAATGGATGAAAGATACGGTTTTAAAGATTTAGAAAAAGCAATTCCACTTTTTGAAAGAGCCGCCACCGAGTTTGAAAATGTAGATGCTATGTATCAATTGGGTTTGACCTACCAGGAAGGTCTCGGGGTGAAAAAAGACATCAAAGAAGCAATTAAATGGTTTACCAAAGCAGCAAAACATGGACTTGTCGGAGCAGAATCGGCTTTGGGTAAGATTCATCTAAATGGAATAGGTGTGCCAATTGATATTAAAAAAGCTATTAGTTGGTATAAAAAAGCCGCAGCACAAGATGAACCAGAGGCACTATACGTCCTTGGAAAATTTTATTATGAATCTTCAAAAGAAGAACAAGACCTCGGATTAGAATATTTGACCAAAGCTGCTGCAGAAGGTTCTGACAAGGCACAACTTCAATTAGGTGAAATGTTTGAAAAAGGTATCTATTTTGGAATAGATATGGATGAAGCATTAAGTTGGTTCAATTTGTCAGCTGAATATGGCAATAACCAAGCAATGATGAAACTATATCATCATCATCTAAATCAAAAAGAAAATAAAGATATCAATATAAAATTAGCTGAAAAATGGCTTAATAAAGCAGCCCAAGCTGGCAATGAAGAAGCCGTTAATATCCTTAAAAAGAAGCAAGGTTTTTGGAATCGTTTCTTTTAAAAAATTCTAAATATGGAGAGGGAGCATGAAGATGAAAGAGATTAATTTAAAGGAAGCAATTGACCTGATTAAAGCATCTGGTTCTACTTTTACAGATCAAATTATTAAAGAGTTGCAAGCTTATTACAGTGATTCAAAAAAAATAAAAGCCTATCAGGGTAAAACTGAATTACCAGAACTATCGGTTGACAAAGATATTATTTTGTTCAACGGAAATCTAAAAGTAAAGGGGATTGTTGAAGACTGCAAGAAATGCGATCAATCTTTATTAATTGTCTTGGGTAATTTGGAAGCAGTAAGTTTAATTACTTTATCAACGATCTGCATAACAGGTGATCTGACTATTGAAAATGTAATTTTAGGTGACTCATTATGTAACTTCACCTTAATGGTTGGCGGGAATATTAATGCCCCAACTATTCTTGATTATGGACATTCAATTATTTCTAAAAAAGATATTAAGGCAGAACATGTGTATTCGTTTCATTGTATCCAAGATAGCAATGGTGAAATTGAATCAAATCTGGAAACGGATGATTTAATCGATGAAATATTGATAAATGAAAATGAAGATCAGGAAGATGATGAGGACTACGAGCCTGAGATGCAACCTGAGCTAGGAGAGACTGTAGAATTTATCCGATCTGGAGGTAGAGTATTTCATAAAAAATAAATTTAGGAGATAATTATGAATAAAGAAGAATTTTTGAAATTAGTAGCAGCATCAGGAAACAGTGATCTTAAATTAATTGCTACCATTGAAGCCTATCTAGGCAAAAAATTACCTGCGGAATTAGCCGATTATTTCTTAATCCAAAAGTATATTGAGTTTGATGAATTCAGACCAACTAAAATGGCACATTGGGATGAGAGCATGTTCTTCCCGCTTAACCTTGATCCAAATCATGCCCTAGAGATCATTAATAACCGTTTTGTCTGGGATGAACATGACCAGGAATTTGCTAATAAACTCCCTTTTGCCACATTTCTGGAAGATGATTGTAAAACAGATGCCGGAATGGATGATTTTATAGCAGTATCGATCGATCAGAATCCTTGCCCGGTCTGGCTCTGGGATCATGAAGGATATTTCACCAAAATAGCTGCTTCAATTACTGAGTTTTTACAATCACTAAAGGGTAAAGAAAAATTTATCAAGAGCAACTATTCAGAAATATGCCGAAATTTATTGTCACAGGCAGACCTTAAATCCGCACTCGTCAAACACTTCTCATTTATCAGCAAACGCGATGATTTTCAAATGCTGATTAATCGTGTATTTGAAAAGGTTATTGGTGCTAATATAGATCAGGAACAGAATCTAGTAATTAGCTTTGCTGATGGGCAAAAGCTGATCTGCTCCGCAGCAGCGGACGGGGTCAGTTCAAATGTCCCGCCAAGCTATGTTTCACTTGTTGCCAGACATAATGTAATCGCTTTGTCACAACTCTATGACGTCCCCATTACCTTGATGGGAGTTCAGGAAAACGGTAGTCTGTGGGATTTGGATGCAGCATTTATAGATTCATTTGCAGATGCTTACGATAATATAGATTTGGATCAGATCAAATGTGCGATTATTGATGGACAGAATCAAGTGGCTTTTCGCATGGATGAAAAGAATGAACACAATGAGCCCCAAATGTATTATATTGACCATGAAGGCGGTAGTCCTCAACCAGTCTGGGAGAGTCTGACTTTTGCCGAGGCATTTTTTGTCCTCGTGGCTGAAAAAATACTCGATGAAAAACTCTTCGAAAAATACGAGATCATTTCCGAACCGATAATAATTGGTGAAAAGTCCTATAAATCAAATGCAACTGAAATTTACATTGACTTTAAAGAAGTAGATTCTCTTCCAGCCGAGATTAAAAACTTAAAAAAACTGAAAAAATTAACTATCTTAACTACTGGTAAACTGAAAACTCTTCCGCCAGAAATAGGTTTTCTAAAGAATCTAGAAGAACTCACTATCAATTCTAAGTTCCTAGAAGAATTGCCCGAAGAGATTGGCGAACTTACCAAACTCAAGCATATTCAACTTTTTAAAAGTAAATTAAAATCTTTACCGCCAACGATTGGGAAACTTTGTAACCTTGAAGAGCTTCATCTGGAGTGCGAGCTAGAGACTTTGCCTGATCAGATTGAGAATTTAAAAAATCTAGAAACCCTCTGGATTACCAGCCCGGCTCTTGCTTCACTTCCTGAAAGCATCTCAGAGTTGACCAAACTGAAGAAGATCTTTTTAAAAGGTGGGCTTTTTGAAAGCTTACCAGAATCTATCGGCAAACTGGAAGCGATGGAAGAGTTTACGGTAGTTTTCGCTAATAACCTCAAATCACTCCCCAAAAGTATCAGTAACTGGAAGCAACTTCGTCAATTGACGCTCAATTCCTGCACTTCGCTTCATCAAATTCCCGACACCTTTGATAGTTTGAAATCGCTCAGAGATTTAAATGCTCAAGGTACTGCCATCGACAATCAAGCCTTCGCTAATCTCTGTGCTCTAGGTTTTATAGAAGAGTTGAATCTTGCTAAAACAAAAATAACAAAAATCCCCAAAGAAATTGGCAATTTGAAAGCCTTGAAGACTCTAAAACTTTCAGATAATTCAATTACAGAGATTGCTGCTGAAATTAGTTTTTGTGAAAATCTTAAAAATCTTTATATTGGAGAGGCTTGTCTAAAATCTTTTCCAATTGGACTATTGAAACTCGAAAAACTTGAATCGCTTGATCTGGTTTCTGATGGCAATGGTTTTGAGTTTCCAGATGCAATCGCACAGATGAAAGTGAAACTAATTTCTTTTGATAATTTCCCGTTTGAGACTGTTCCGGATCTTATTTTTAAAATGCCACTGCAACGTCTCTCCATCGCCAATTGTCCAAAGCTTAAATCTCTTCCAGCAAATTTGAGCAGTGCCAAACATCTGATGAAACTTTGGATCTCAAATTGTCCTTCATTTCAAGAAATGCCTGATTCCATCAAAGACTGCCAAAATCTCTATCAGATACATCTGCATGATACTGCAGCAAATGAAGCAACCCTTTCCACTCTTTGCAAAACACCAGGACTTGTTGACCTTAAAATTGAAGGTCATCACATTGCAGCGATATCTGATGAAATCAATGAGCGTGGCATTGGTAAGATCATTATGGAAGACGGCATTATTGAGCGTGAAAACTCTGCAAGCGAATTTATGATTCACGATCTTTTAAATACGAAAAATGACGAAGATGATTTTGATGATAAAAATCGATTATTGAATCTTATCGCTCAGCTTGATAATCCAACTCTTACTTTGCGACATCATCTCGCACTGATGATCGACTCAGTGATTGCAATTTATGGTAAGAAATTATCACAAAATACAAATGAAACTAGTTATTACATGAAAGAGGCTCAAGAATTTTTGAACAATTACCTGACAGTTGCTTCGAGACTAAATCTCCCTTGGAATTTGTGGCAAGGAATCATTAGTAATCTGATTTTTTTGCACTCTTATAAAAAATTAAGTGATACTGAATTTAATGAAATACTTTCGTTAATTAAGGAAAAAATAGAAACTCCACTTTTGGCTTTCAACCTTGCCTGTTATTATGCCGTCACAAATGATAAAACAAATGCTCTAAACTATATCGCACAGGCACTTAAACTTGGTAAAACAGAAGAAAGTTTCATGAAAGATACTGATTTTCAATCATTATGGGAAGATGCTGATTTTATAAAACTAATAAATAGAAAATAAAAGGACAAAGATGCAATATTTAAAAGTAGCAATATCAATTATTAAAAAGAATGAGGAGTAATTTAATGAAGAGAAAATTTATTTTCAAAGATGAAAATTCAAGCAAATTTTGGAACATTGCATGTAGTGGAAAAAGTTATACTATCACTTTTGGAAAGATCGGAACAAATGGTCAGTCTCAGACTAAAGAGTTTGAAAGTGAAGAGATATGAGATCGGAAGAGCGTC
>JBFYZC010000318.1:0-5757 GCA_041309705.1 Bacillota bacterium
TTTAGGAGTAAATCTGAGCCACCAACCAGAGAAGCTGAAGCAAGAGCTGGGTTATATGTCGCAGAAATTTGCGCTTTATGCTGATTTAACCGTCCGTGAGAATCTGGATTTTTTTGCGGAGATCTTTGGGAGTAGCAGAGAAGGGCTGGAGGAACGAAAGCTTCGCTTGCTGGAATTTGCGGGTTTGGTAAAGTTTCAAGACCGTCTGGCGGGGAATCTCTCAGGGGGCATGAAACAGAAACTGGCGCTTTGTTGTACCTTGATTCATACCCCGCGGCTGTTAATCTTAGATGAACCAACTACCGGGGTTGACCCAGTCTCACGTCAGGAGTTTTGGGAGATGTTGTTGCCACTACCCAAGCAAGGCACGACGGTGCTTGTCAGTACTGCCTATATGGATGAGGCAGCGCGGTGTGATCTAGTAGCGATGCTGGATCAGGGTGAGATCTTAAAGATTGGTACGCCACAGGAGTTGCGTCAGAGATTAGCCGGAAGGGTCTTTGAGGTGAAGAGTAATCAGCTAAAACAGGTAAAACAGCTTTTGCAGAATGGTGATTGCTGTGAAGAAGTGCAGGTTTTTGGGGATCGCTTGCATCTGCGAGTGAAGGCAGCTTGGGCAGGTGCAGTAGGAGAAGCAGCTTTACGTAAGCTTTTAAATGAAGTTGATCTGATCATCAATCAGGTCGAGCCTTCCTTGGAAGATGTCTTTGTAAGCTTGGTAGGGTTAAAAAGAGGGGGTGGGGCTGATGCTAGCAGTCGAAGCAACTAAGCTAACCCGTCGTTTTGGAAAGTTTGTCGCGGTAAATCAGATCTCCTTTACCGTTACAGCAGGGACGATCTTTGGCTTTTTAGGTCCGAATGGCGCAGGAAAATCAACCACGATTCGGATGTTATGTGGCTTATTGACACCGAGTGAAGGTCAAGCATACGTGGCAGGCTTTGATCTGGCGACTCAGGCAGAGCTGGTCAAAGAGAAGATTGGTTATATGTCGCAGAAATTCTCGCTTTATCCTGATTTAACCGTGGCAGAGAACCTCGATTTCTATGCTGGAATTTATGAAGTGCCAAAACAAGAATATGAAAAGACTAAAGCAGAGATCTTTGCGCTAACGGGGTTGCAGGAGCAGTTGCGCCAGTTACCAAGCGAGTTGCCAGGGGGCTGGCGGCAGCGTCTCGCCTTAGCCTGTGCGATTATCCACCGTCCACCAATTCTTTTTTTGGATGAACCAACCTCGGGCGTGGATCCGGTCTCGCGACGACAGTTCTGGGAGTTGATTGGTTTGCTAGCTGAACGCGGGACGACAGTCTTTGTGACCACTCATTTTATGGATGAAGCGGAGCACTGTCAGCAGATTGCATTTATTAACGGGGGGAATCTGGTGAGTCTGGGCACCCCTACCGAGTTGAAGCAGGAATCAGGCTGTGAGAGTCTGGAGGAGGCATTCGTCTATTTTGCCAAGAGGCGGGGTGATTAAGTTGCGAGAGTTATGGGCGATTATTCGCAAAGAGTTTCTACAGATTCGACGTGACCCCCGTACTTTGGGAATTATTCTCTTTGCTCCGGTGATCATGTTGGTTCTGTATGGCTATGCGGTTGATTTTGAGATTAAAAATATTGCTATTGTAGTTTGTGATCAGGATCAGACACGCATGAGTCGTGAGTTTATTAATGGCTTAACTGCCAATAATTATTTTGAATTAAAAGAGAATGTCACTGATCCTGAGCAATTGCTGGAACGTTTGGATGCCGGAACTGCTAAAGCAGTGCTCTGGTTGCCATCTGGTTTTGAAGCTAAATTATTAGCCGCCCAAGAAGGTCAGATCTTTCTGGGGATTGACGGGAGTGACGCGAATACTGCTACGATTAGTATGGGTTATCTCTCAGGCTATACCAGAATTTATTCGAATAAATTAAGCTTGCAAAACTTACAACGAACCGGAATGGCAGAGCTCGCGCGAGGGTTGATTCCATATCAGGTGGAGCAACGGATCTGGTACAATCCAGAGATGAAGAGTGCTCATTTTATTATTCCAGGATTGATCTCGACACTCTTGATGATGTTGGTCTCCTTGCTCACCGCAATGGCAATCACGGGCGAGAAGGAACGCAATACCTTTGAGCAGCTAGCCGCCAGTCCGATCAAGGCATGGCAGTTGATCTTGGGGAAGCTAATCCCATATGCTTTAGTCTCTTTTGGGGGAGTCTTATTAATTATCCCAGCCGGAATCTTACTCTTTCAAGTGCCTTTACGGGGGAATCTACTGATATTATTCTTCTTCACCATGATCTTTCTAATCGCCACTTTAGGAATTGGCTTGCTGATCTCCACGATTGCCAAAAGTCAACAGCAGGCGATGCTAATGGCGGCATCTTTAACAGCTATGCCAGCGGTACTGTTGTCAGGTTTTGTTTTTCCGATTGAGAGTATGCCCAAGTTTTTGCAGTTAATTACCAATCTGATTCCAGCGAAGTTCTTTTTGGTGGCTTTGCGAGGGATCTTTCTGAAAGGAATCGGTCTGGATTTATTGTATCAGCAGGCAATAGCTTTAATGATTTTTGCACTGGTTTTACTGATTGTAGCGTCATTAAGATTTAAAAAGAGGCTGGATTAAGATGAAAACAAGAATTATGGCAGTTGCCAAAAAAGAAGTCTTACAATTATTAAGAGACCGCCGGATTATTCCGATGGTACTCTTAGTCCCGATTATTCAGGTGATTCTCTTTGGTTATGTGGTGGCAGCGGAGATTAAGAATATTAACTTTGCAGTACTGGATTGGGATCATTCCACTGAAAGTCGCCAAATTGTCTCGAAGATTGAACATTCGGGCTATTTTATCAATCGCGGTCAAGTAAGTAACTATCATGAGCTGGAAAGACTCTTGGATGAAGGACAGATTAAACTTGGTTTGGTGATCAGGTCAGGTTTTAAACGACAGATGTTGCGGAATGAGACGCCCAAGTTACAGGTATTGGTCGATGGAACGGACTCCAATACCTCGGCGGTGGCGCAGACACATCTGATGAGCATCTTGAATCAACATGCGACTGAATTGATGCAGCAAAAATTACTTAAAGTAGGCTTCGAGGTGAAAACAGCTAATCCATTGGAGCTCAGGACACGGGTTTATTATAATCCGGAATTGCGGATGGTTAATTTTATGGTACCTGGAGTAATGGTACAGGTACTCTTGTTAATTACGACGATGCTGACCGCCTTGGCAATTGTACGTGAGAAAGAAACGGGGACGATTGAGCAACTAATGGTGACCCCATTGAAACCTTGGGAGTTGATGCTGGGTAAACTCTTGCCATTTCCGTTAATCGGTCTCTTGGATGCAATTTTAGCAATGCTGGCGGGTCTCTGGTGGTTTAAGGTACCCATTGTGGGGAATTTTTGGCTACTGCTAGTGGGAACAGCGGTCTTTTTAATCACTACCTTGGGGATGGGGCTCTTGATCTCTACTCTTTCCAGCACGCAGCAGCAAGCAATGCTCAGTACGATCTTTTTTTTAATTCCGAATATGTTACTCTCGGGTTTTATCTTTCCGATTGCGAATATGCCTAAGTTTTTGCAGTATTTTACTTTGATCATTCCCGCCCGTTATTTTATTGAGATTATTCGCGGGATTTATCTGAAAGGCTTGGGTTTGAACTATTTGTATCCGCAGTTTGTGGCATTGTTAATCTTAGGGAGCTTGGTGTTACTTTATGCAGTCAAAAATTTCCGTAAACAGTTGATTTAGTTAGATACGGATGGAGGGGAAGTAGATGTGGCGGAAAATTAGTTTAGCGCTTTTGCTGGGAGTTACTGGGTTAACTTGGGGGTTAGTGCAGGCAGAGACCGAGAAAGCTGGTGAAACACTTTCGCTTGAAAAAGCAATTGCGCTTGCCAGGGAAAACAGTACGCAGTTAAAGATTGCTGCGAGCAATCTTATAATAGCGGAAGCCAAACTGAAAGAGGCAAAGGCGGCTTTTTTGCCCAGTCTCGATTATCAGGTTGGTTATCAGAGATTGAGTGAAGGGCAGTATAGTCTGAATCCTAATTTTAATCTGGCTAATCCACCTTCGATTATGGTTCAAGGTAACCCTGACCAGTATTTGGGGAAGATCTCGCTCAGTCAAAAGATTTTTACCGGGGGTAGATTAACTGCGGCAGCAAATCTAGCCGAGCTTAATCTGGAGCTTGCTCAGCTAGAAGAGCTGAAAGTAAAGCAGCAAGTGACTTATCAGGTTAAAGAGGCATATTTTCGCTGCTGGCTAGCCGAGCAGATACTTTTGGTGAGTAAGAATTCGTTGCAAAATATGAGTAAGCATCTGGAACAGGTGAAGAAATCCTATCAAATTGGAACTGCTGCGAAATTCGAAGTGCTGCGAGCCCAGGTACAGCTCGAAAGCTTGAAACCACAGTTGATCAAGGCAGAAAATGGAGTAAAACTAGCCAAATTGAATCTCGCTACCTTGCTTGGTCTTCCTAAAACTACTCCTTTGACAATTAGTGACGAACCTAGCAAGTCAGTTGTGGCAAATAGTTCGTTTGAATTATCAGGATTACTTGATGAGGCTTATCAAAAACGACCAGAGATGCAACAGCAGCAGAAATTATTAAAAATCTCGCAAATGAAAACTAAACTAGCGCAGGCGGGGTATCAGCCAAATGTATTATTGGTTGGAAGTTATCAAGGTTTGGGAGATGACCTTGCGTTAGGCGATTGGAAGCAGACCTGGATGTTAGGTGTGAGTATCTCTGGAAATCTTTTTAATGGTGGCGCGACTACCGCTCAAGTCGGTGGGAGTAAGGAGGAGCAAAATCTAGCCGAGCTGCGCGAAGAAGGTCTAAAAGACCAACTGGAGCTGGAGCTCGAACAGGTCTGGCAGGGAATTGAAGAAGCCAAGGAGATGATCAAGGCAAATCAGGCACAGCTGGAACTTGCTAAGGAAGCATTACGTTTAACTAAAGGAAGATTCGAGGCAGGGATGGCAACCACAATGGAGATTATGGACGCACAGCTTGCCTACGATCAGGCAGCGAGTGGTTACTATCAAGGGTTAACCAATCAAGCAATTGCTCTGGCAAAATTAGAGCTGGTACTGGGGCAAGTGGATTGAAGTAGAGAAAGTTAATTTTTTAAGTTCTTATAAAAATTCTCATGAACCCCTAATGCCAATAAAATTATTTCTTCTGAATCAGCTTCATAGGCAAGCAGAAATTGTTGATTAAGTATTTTAAATTTATGAACTCTAATTCCTACTAAGTCACCTTTTTTTTCTTCACCAAGTGTGGGATTCTCGCAAATATCTTTAATAGCTTGATTGACAGGTGTGATTTGATTTTTTAAAAGTTTTTTATAGTTACGTTTGAAGTTGGTTGTTTGACTAATTTTCATTTCGAAACTCAAAAACCTCGCGATCTTCTTTTTGATATTTGGCAGCTAACAGATCTTTGATGAATTCAATTGGCAGATCAGGATTTTCTAAAGCTGCTTTTCCAAGTCTTGCCCAGTACATTAACTGCATGGGGACACTGCGATGTTCGGCAGTGGCGGTAGTCTTTGCTTCGTTGTACAAATCGTCATCGATTCGAATGGAAGTACTCATCTTTTAACACCTCCCTTTAAAATATTGTAGCACAATGCTACTTTTGATGCAAGATGCTACGATAAATATTTTTATGATAACGACGCGTAAAACCCATGACTTTAGTCACTGGGATATAAGCGCACTTTGTTTTAAACTCCTTGACAACACATAGTGTATA
>JBFYZC010000319.1:0-3611 GCA_041309705.1 Bacillota bacterium
TTTAATTAGTGATCTTGCTTCTATTCCAGCCATGATTCAACGTCTAGGGCGTTTAAACCGGAGAGTTACTCCCACAAACCAAGGAACTCCTAGAAAAGCAGTTTTCATTGATTATAACGAAAAACGTCCTTATGACTTAGAGGAACTTCAAAAAGGACGAGCTTGGCTAGACAAATTAATCAAAAGCAATCCTGTAGCTCAACAAGATTTAACAAGTGCTTTTTTAGAAATTGAAACAGAAACAGAAGAAATTAAACTTTATAGTGAGTGGTTAGATGAAGGTTTAGTTGCCCAATCAGGGGAGATCAGAGAACCTGGTTATACAGTACCTGTTATTTTCGAAGCAGATTTGAAGTTTTGTCAGAAAGATTATAAAGAAGTAAAATTTAAAGAGATTCCGATTGTGCATAGGTTACCAATAGATACTTGGGATAAATATAAGTATCATTTCATCGCTCCAACAGGAGCCTTAAAATATAACGAAGAGAGTGGCGCGGAATGGGAAGAGAATTAAGATTATCCTTAAATAATCAAGGGATGACCAGTCTGCATCGGGCTGGATTAGTAGGACTTTATTTAACTTTAGAATCATTTGAAGCGGAGGATCTTCCTGATTTAACTTGGGATTTAGGAAGCGAGACCATTCTTTTAAAATTTGAATCAGAGCAGCCCGCTGATGCCTTTAAATCGTTGATTAAAAAATCTTTTAGCATCGACAAGCATGGTTTCTTTAAGTTTCCAGGCTTAGAAGCTCAAAAAACTTTAAGTACTCCTCAAAAATATCATCTTTATGATGCTTTGAAACATACTTTTTTACAATTTGGACCACATTGTAATTCTCAAGCACCTCAATCAATCACTTACGAGATCGAAGAAAAAATTTATGTCAAAGAATTTAAACCATTAATCTCCTACAAACATCAGGATGCTCCTAAAGAATTTCTTGATAATAAGGGTAATTTTAAATCTCAAATACCTATTAAAGGCTGGCTTTATCCAGGTGGAGTAGAAAGACATATTGGTTTAAGTAATACTAGTCTTAGTGAACCTCCTGAATTAGCCTTGTGCTTGCTCTATGCCCCACTAGGAGTACTCTTTTACAACCTAAGTTCAATCAAATATGGTGGAAAAGCTAAAATGGCAATGGTTATTCCAGAGGTTGACAATCTTGAAGATTGCGCTGAGACAAGAAGAGAATTTCTTAGTGAAACGGTAACCTCTTTAACTGCTTCTGGCTCAAATGATGCTGCATTAAAATACTTACTCGCTAGAACAATCAAGGATTCGTTATTTATATCTAATTCAGGTTGCACTGTTATTTGTTTTGGTACTGTAACTTGGAATGAAAAACAAAAGACTCGTACCTATATTACCAAAATCTCTAAAAATCAAAAGCTTAATCTTAAAAATTACAATTTAGCTCATGCAATCTTTGAAAATCAACCCCAAGCATTTACGGTTGAAAAAAATAAAAAATCTAAAACAGAAGCAGAGAAAAGATATTTTATTAGGACTTCTGTCATGAGAGAATTAATTGCTGGCAATTGCGCAATCAATCAACCTTGGTACTTGGGATTTTGTGAGCTATTAAGTAATAAAGAAATTCGCGAGAAACAATTAAAATATGAAGGGGAGAAATTTTTTAAGATGTTAGAAAAAAGTGAAATGGGTGAACAAGAACGTAATTATGTGCTTACTTGTCAAGAAGCTTGGCGACGACGTATGGGACAACTGGGAGAACGAGCTGAAAAAGAAAAAGCTGATTTTAATACTTTAGTTAATCGTGAACAAGAACGACTACGTTCAGCAATTTCTAAATGCAGAAACGCTAGTTCATTACGCCAAGTTATGATTGATTTTTGGTCTAGAGGTAGTAAAAATAAAGTTTTAGAAAACAATTGGTTGGAAGTTGCAAAGATGTTTAATAATGTTAACTGGAAGAAGGGTCGCGATTTAGCTTTACTTGCTTTAGTCAGTTACAAACGACCTGAAGAACAAGAAAACAAGCCAACTAATTTATTAACCGTAAATAATAATAAACAATTAAACTAAAGGAGAAGATGAAATGAGTAGATTACATGGAATTATTATTACTAATAACGGAATTGCTGCTAATAATCGTGGTGAAAACGAAGGAAATATTACTTCATTACAGAAAATCTTATGGAATAACGAGGTACATACTACTGTCTCAGCCGAGGCAATTCGCTGGGCAATTCGTTACTACTGGCAATGTGTCGGACTAGCAGTTAATCGAGTCTGGAACGAAGAGAAAGAAGATCATCGCTGGCAAGATCCGAGCTGGTCTGCTTGGAATGGCGAAGCTGGAGAAGTATATATTGATGATGATGTTTTAGGTTTTATGTTAGCGGAAGCAGCTAGTCAAGATGGTGATGAAGAATCAGAAAAAGATAAGAAAAAAGGGAAAAAGAAAGGTACTTGTAATAAAAGACGTGGTGTTTTGGAGATCAGTCGTGCTCTGTCACTAACTCCATATAATGGCGAAGTAACATTTAACTCTAAAAGTGGCGAGAAGAATAATACCAGCCTCTACGGAACCGAGGTTCATGCCACGAGATATCAATATGGCTTCTCCTTTACTCCGAATTTTTTGAGACTCCCTCAACATGCAGATGATGTAGTTGATGCTTTAATCTCTTTATCAAATGTTGCAGGAAATCATGCACGTTTTCTCTTTGATTTTTCTCCTGATACAGTAGTTTTTAGATGGACGAATGATTTTTCGCCCCGAATGTTATATGGATTTTCTTTAGATGAACAAGAGACTCCTTCGATTGAGACCATTTTAGAAAAGATTAAGAATGGTGATATTTTAGCTGAAGAATTAGTAATTGGTGGTTCAGTTATCAATACCTTGACTTCGGAACAGAAAAGCCTTTTAAAAGGAGCTACTTTATGCTCTGGAGTAAAAGAAGCTGGAGAAAAAATTAAGGAAAAAATGAAGCAATGAAGTCAATTCAACTTTATGTTTCAGTACCAATTACTTGTCTTAAATCACCTAAAGCACGGGAATATTTTGAAACATTGACCTGCCCTGCTCCAGCAACAGTTTATGGAATGTTACTTGCGTTAGTTGGTGAAGAGAATAGAGCTGTACATTTGGGCGCAGAGATTGCAATAGCACTAATTGGTGAAACAAGTATTTCTACTGTTTTAAGGACCGTTTGGCGTGTCAAAAATAGAAATGACCAACCTGGATTAGGTAATAACAAACGACCTGATTATCAAGAGTTGTTAACAGGATTAAAATTTACTATTCTGGTTCGTCAAGGGGTTAATGAAGCCGAACCTTCGCTAGCATCACGTTTAATAGCTGCTTTTGAAAAACCTGAATTAGTTAAACGCTATGGTGGATTGTCGTTAGGGGAAAGTACTCATTTGGTTGATGAAATTCGTCCCTGGCGTGATACTGATAACGAAGTATCGGGAAATTTGTTAGTGCTTGATGTTAATGGTGATCTGACTTTACCAGTCTGGGTAGATCACGTGGGTTCAGAGAAGACAGTTTTTAATCAATATCGTTTAAGTGAAGAGATGTCTTTGAGAGAGATTAGTGTACGAAATGATTGTTGGAGTATTATCCAAAATTA
>JBFYZC010000320.1:0-10747 GCA_041309705.1 Bacillota bacterium
GTTGACGCATTACCCGACCTTTAACCTCCCAGGGACAATCAACTTCACGGTAACGACGTTCCAGCAAAGGAATCAGCTGCTTTGCCTCACTCAAAGTTACTTCTTCTCGCGCTAGCAGCTCTAAAACTTTTACCAGACAAAAAAGTGCATCCAGTTGAGGTTGATGGACATGTTGTTGCTCTAGACTGGCAAATAACCTATCTTGGACAATTCGCTCCATTAATGAGTGGGGATTAGCTTTGGTACGAATTACTTTTCCGTGATATTCTTCTGCCAAATCTTCAATTACACGCGGCGCAGTCACTTCCACCGATACTGTACTTTCCGGTTGATACTTAAAAGTCAAAAAAGAAAGTAATGCTGTTAGCTGCTCCTCTTTAAGAATCTCGCCATTTTCATCTAATAAAATTAATCTTTCAGCATTATTATCGACAATTACACCCAGATTCGCTTGATCACTCACTACCTTGCCACCAACACGACTGATTGCCCCTAACTGCTCACGCAAGGTACGCGGTCGAAACAGATTAGCTTGATTATTCTCTTCCAGATTAATCACACGACAACCAAGTTCTTCACATAAAGCAGGGAGCAACAATGCCAAACCACTCTGATCGTAATCGGCAACAAGGGTAAACTGTTTGCCGCGAATTAATTCTTTGATTTCAGGTGTTACTAATTCTTGCAAATAAGGTTTGATTAACTGTGGTACAAAAGCTAACTCCCCCATATTTTCTGCGGTTGTTCTGGGAAAATCCTCGGTTAAAAATGCATTTTCTAATGAGCGTTCGGCATTTTTACTCAAATTTAATCCCTGATCATCAAAAAATTCAATTAGTAATCCTTCATGATCATTCGGATCAATGCGCAAGTGCACTCCACCATTCGCTCCTAGTGTACTGATGGCGTATCTTGTCACCGGTGTTGCCGAGGTTCCTAGATCATAAACATTAACCCCTACCGACAAGACTCCAGAGCTTAAGGCACGTTTAAATACTCGCGCCGCTTGAAAATTATCCGAACTTACTGCTAAATGCGAACCACGTTTTAAAGAAGCACCAAATACTGCACCTAGTTTAACTACCATCTCCGGAGTAAGACCACGATTCACACGTCCACTCACCCCGTTATTTCCAAAAAGGCTACGTGAACTTTTACGTGACCAAATCAGACTTTCATGAACCACTGTACCACTATCGATCTCTTTATTCGGCCAAATTTTCACCTGAGGCTTAACATTAGCGCGTTCCCCTAAAACAACTCCTTCGCCGAGAACTGCCCCCTCAAAGATCCCATTTTGACCCTTTCAATAAGTGTTGTGACTTAAAATCGCCCCGCGAATCTCCGCATGTGATCCGATGTAAACATTGTTCCACAAAATACTGCGTTTCAGACTTACACCTTCATGAAAGACACAATAATCACCAATGACACTCAGCTCACTAATTTTGACTCCAGCTTTAATCTGACAATAATCTCCTAAAATTATTGGTCCACTTAATTCTGCTTCTGGACTGATCTCCGATCCTACTCCAGCCCAGATCCCTGGCTTAATCTCATTTCCCGGAATAGACAAATTTATTTTACGACTTAAAAAATCATAATGTGCTTGACGATACTGATCAAGATTACCAATATCTGACCAGTAACCTTCGGCAACATATCCATAAAGTGGTGCACCATCAGCTAGTAATAACGGAAAGAGATCTTTACTGAAATCAAAAACTTGTCCTGGCTGATAGTATTTAAAAATCTCCGGCTCCAAAATATAGATCCCGGTATTTACAGTATCACTAAAAACCTCTCCCCAGCCTGGTTTCTCCAAAAAACGCTCAATTCGACCGTCTTCTTTAGTAATTACTACCCCATACTCCAGCGGATTATCAACCTTAGTCAAGATCAGCGTAGCAACTGCCTTTTTTTCACGATGATAAGCTACTGCTGCAGAAAGATCAATATCCGTCAACGCATCACCACTAATCACTAAAAAGGTATCATCGAGTGCCCCAGCAGCATTTCGAACACTACCTGCTGTTCCTAGAGGAGTTTTTTCTAAAAAATAATCCATTTTTACCCCAAAAGCACTACCGTTATCAAAATAATCCATCACTGCTTCTGGAAGATAAAAAAGGGTTGCTAAAATTTCATGAAAATGATGTTCTTTGAGTAGTTTTACTATATGCTCCATCATCGGACGATTCACAATTGGCACCATTGGTTTGGGCTTGGTACAGGTTAATGGTCGTAATCTGGTTCCTTTTCCACCTGCCATAATTACTGCCTTCATTTTTCCAACCTCCTTTGAGTCAAACTCAAAAAATCTCAATCATTTCTTAGTATCTGCACTGTTAATTAATGAATATCACGATAACGACTCATCTCTTCTGCTCCAATCGCCCGCACCATACTTGACATCATTGCCTCGCGCGCTGCTTCTTCATGCATTACTGCATGCCAAGTTGAAGCTTGATACTCTGTTAAAATTCTTTGATAGGCTTCAATCGTGCTATTAGCAATTTTATTCCAATCATATATATTTTTTATATCTTCCCAAGCTTTCAGAGACATTTTTTTCGTATGCTCAGGATTATGCAAAGCCCAAAGAATATTATCAGCTAGCGAAACTGGATTATCATTATACGCCTTCAATCCATTTACTCCATGTTGAATAATCTCGCTCATTCCTCCAGTATCCGAAACCACTATCGGAGTTCCTGCTGCCATTCCTTCGAGAGCGACAATTCCAAATGGTTCATAAAGACTCGGAAAAACAGTGACATCAGCACATTGATACAAAGCATTACGTGTATTGTCATCAATATATCCCGCGAAATAGATTTTTTCATAAATACCTAACTGATAAGCGCGATAGCGTAATTCTTCCAAATATGGTCCACGTCCAGCAATAATTAATTTAGTCTGTGGTTCCACTGCCAATACTCGCGAAAAGGCATCCAGTAATACTCCCAGACCTTTCTCACGTACAATTCGTCCTACATGAAAAATTATTTTCTCGTTTGGAGCAGAGTAATTACTACGAACCTTATTAACATCTACACTGGTAGTACGAAATTCTTCCGGATATACTCCATTAGGAATAATCAAAATCTTATCATCCGGAATCTGGAAGACACTCAACAGCTCATTACGCATATATTGGCTGCAGCAGATTACTCGCCAAGATTCATAACCCAGCCACCATTCAACATTACTAATATAACGTTGCAGTTCATTATGAAGCCCCGTATTACGCCCATACTCAGTAGCATGAATCGTAGAGATCAAAGGAATCCGCCAAGCATGTTTTAAATTTTTCCCTGCAAAACCCGCCAGCCAGTCATGTGCATGTACAATATCAAATTTTTCACCCATTAGCACTAAACGATTGGCTTGCTCGACCATGTTTAAGTTTAGCTGCAGTACCCAGGTTAAAAAATCAGGTGTTGATGGATTGTTCATAGTTACACGATAAACCTTCACGCCATTTACCAATTCAAAATCAGGTGCCTCTTGAGTTCCACAGGTAATTACCGTTACTTCACTGCCTTGCTCTACCATTGCTCGGGACAAATCATAAACATGACGAGCAATTCCACCAACAACTTTAGGTGGGTATTCCCAGCTTAACATCAAAACGTGCATTATCTCACCTCATACAATTCGGAAAATTAGCCCCATTTTAAGAGGGCGTCATTATTTTAACCCAACTATCCCAAGAATATTACAATTAAACCAATTAAATTTGAGTATTAGTATTTAAAAAATATTATACTAAAATATAATAATTCAAATTGTGGCATTATAGTTATTGTGTTTCATAGACTAAATTATTTTAGTAAAACTTGTTTTTGTAATTCTATTTAAATATTTTTATCAACCAAAACACAATCATCTTAAAACAAATCAATTTGCACCCAAGTTCTCAGCAAGCCAAATAAATATTCGTAATATAAAAATTAATTATAGACCAAATTAATAAACTAAACTATTGGTTAAAAATCAAAATAACTATTGACTAATTAAAAAATATTAATTAATATTAATATTAAAGTTTATTTTATATCCCACAAGATACAACTATTCATACTAAAAGAGGAGTAAGAACGATGTCATTTATAAAATATCAAAAAGAAAAAGCTCGTCAAAAAGGGGTAACAAATTCAATTGGTATTAGTCGCAAAGGGCGATTTGCTTTTTATAAGCAAGTTATACAAAAACACTTTAATAATGCAGAATATGTAGAATTCTTTTACGACAACAAAGAGAATAAAATCGGCATTCTTCCCACAATCGAACCTTCAACAGATTCTTTTAAAATTCAAGGTGTCACTACTAAAACAGTTACTGCTAAAAAATTTATTAACCGTTTTCAAATTCCTGGTGAAGATCGACGTTATAATTTTGACTTTAAAGATGGAATGATCATTATACAACTGTAAAGTACTCATACCTCTTGTTTTGCCAGCAAGAATTAAAGGATTTTTGCAAATACAAAAAGAAGTAATATGTGTTAATATTACTACGAATAAAGGTGTTGTTCATGATTAAAATCGCCCCCTCAATTTTAGCGGCAGATTTTACAAAATTAGGCTTTGAAATTGAAAGAGCCGAAGCCGCTGGAGCTGATTTATTACATATTGATGTGATGGATGGTCATTTTGTACCAAATATTACCTTTGGACCATCTGTTGTTAAAGCTTTGCGTCCATTAACCAAACTGTATTTTGATGTACATCTGATGATTAGCTCTCCTGAAAAATATCTGGCTGATTTCGTAGCTGCTGGAGCTGATGGAATTACAGTTCATGCTGAAAGTTCTCCACATCTACATCGCATCATTGGTAGTATTAAGGAATATGGTCTCAAAGCAGGCTTAGCCCTTAACCCAGCTACCCCTTTATCAGTGCTTGATTATTTAATCGAAGATCTTGATTTAGTCCTTCTCATGACTGTCAACCCAGGTTTTGGCGGACAAACATTTATCCCACAAATGATTAAAAAAATAGAAAATTTGCGTCGCTTGATTAATGAAAAAAATTCCCAAACAAACCTACAAGTTGATGGAGGTATTAATCTCGAGAATATCGAAAGAATAACTAACGCTGGAGCAAATATCTTTGTTGCTGGTACCTCTTTTTTCGGAGCAACAGACTTAGCTAGGTGTTTAAATGATCTAAAAAAACATTCTAAATAATTAAGGAGTGAAACCAATGAAATTTTTTATTGACACTGCGAATGTCGAAGAAATACGTTCAGCTCATGCAATGGGTATCATTGCCGGGGTAACCACCAATCCAACTTTAGTTGCCAAAGAAGGACGTAATTTTAAAGATGTAATCTCCGAGATTACTCAAATCGTTGATGGACCAATCAGTGCCGAAGTAATTAGTCTCGAAACAGAAGGTATGGTTGCAGAAGCTTGTGAGCTTGCTAAATGGCACAAAAATATTGTTATCAAGATTCCAATGACTCCAAATGGCTTGGCTGCAGTAAATCAACTAACCGCTAAAGGAATAAAAACCAATGTCACTCTGATTTTTTCAGCAACTCAAGCTCTTTTAGCAGCATCTGCTGGAGCAACTTATGTCAGTCCATTTGTTGGACGTCTTGATGATATTTCTTTTAATGGAATTGCCTTAATCCAAGAAATTGCTGAAATTTTTGCTGTTCAAGGAATCACCACCGAAATCATCACTGCCAGTGTTAGACATCCTCTACATGTAATCGAAGCAGCCAAAGCCGGAGCTCAAATCGCTACCGTCCCTTATCAAGTCTTGATTCAAATGGCAAAACATCCTTTAACAGATTCAGGAATTGATCGTTTCCTAAAAGATTGGGAAAGTGTAAAGAATAAATAACTATATAATTTCCAATAAATTATATTTTTCGGAAATTATATAAGCAATAACCAACAAAAAAAGTAACCTCTCTACAATGAAGGTTACTTTTATTTTTTATCTTCTAATATTTTTATTGATCTGCTTCAAATTAAAAAACCAAATAATAAGCATTACTACCATTATCAACATTTGACGTAAGCCAAGCCCTTTAAAAACAACTCCGGTTGGCGTTTCTTTGTAACTCAAAGAATACAACATGATTAATCCCAAAACCCAACTAATTATCCAAATAGCTCCCTGTTTAATCATTCCCGCATAAATCTGTCCTAATCCTGGAATAACTGTTGAAAAAACGACTGTTAATCCATTCTGATGTGTTTTTAGATTATGCAACAGCACATCAATCTTATTTTGCATATTCATAATATCAATTTGGTCAGAATCACTTGTTTTAGAGACGCTTTGAGCTGATGAGCTTATCGGAGCAGTGGCAACCTCATCTTTAGGCGGGGCTGCTTGCATTGATTTATTATATCCAGCTTCTTCATTTACTTGTTTAACTTTATTCCACTCTTTAGGCTTAGATTGTTGAAAGTTATTCGCCAACCCTGCTGCAGCCTCTGCTGCTGCAGTTTTAGGATCTTTTGGCACATTTGGCGATATCGAACTTCCTTGCATCGTCTCCATTTTAGGTTGATTCCAAGCATAATTAGATATCTGCGCTACCTTATTATTTGCTGATGCAAGATTTTCTGGTTGCGGATTACTCTCTGGTGGTATTGCCATTTGATTAACAGGAGTTGGCTGAGTGGCTTTTTGATTTTTACTTGCATCAACTACTGTTTCATTTTTATCCTCAAAAAATGTTTTAAAATTTTGAATGGTCTTAAAAGAAGCTTGTGAAGGCTTATTCCCGTTACCATTTAAACTAGGAGTTTCTTGAGCGATATTTTCAATTTTATTGACAAAATTTACTGGCGTTTCTGAAGCATATTCTCTAGGCAACTGAGTTTCATTACCATAACGCGGTTCGTTTGCTGGTCTATTATTTAAAAAATCTGGTTTTTTATTCTCATTTTGTTGCCAATTATATTCTTCTGGCGCTGGCATCTTTTGTTGTTCTAAAGTAGGTTGATATTGACTTGAATTATGAAAATTGGTTGGTTGTTGAGAATTCATCTTTAATCTTTGATGCGTTGCTTCATATTGCATTTGAGGATTTTGTACAAAACCTGATTGATTATTAGCATATCCCGGAATTGACACTTGTTTATTGTGAGGTCGTTCTAAGCCTAAATTAATTGCTTGCGGCTTTTTATCCACCATTTTCTGAATACTTTGAATTTGAGTTTTAGCATATTCTGCCTCAGCACTATTTGGATAATCATTAATAATTTTTTGATAAACCTTTACAGCTTCAGAAAAATTTTGATCAGTATAATGCAACTCATAAGCCAACTTATACAATACTGAGCTATCCATAAATCGACGCCTCCTTTTTTACTGTCGCTAGCTTAAGAGATTTAGAAGCCGGCAACAAAAGCTCATTGACCTCAATTTTTTAGAAAAATCAAGATCAAATAGATAAAATTCCTTATTTATCCATCACAGGAAAATTATATATTGAAATGAGGAAAAAGTCAAGTTAACACTTAAACTAAGATATTCATAACAAAATTTTACTTTTAGAAATACAAAAATAACCTTAGTTAATTAGGTGTTCTTTACAGTTATTAAATCCCAACAACAAAATATTAGATTCACGAAAAAAAATCATTTTGAGAGGACAACTAAATTATTTATGTAAAAATATGTAAATATCATTATAAAATTTTACTTTTTTAGTTGTCAACTATAGTTAATTCTGCTATAATAAGAACGAAAAGTTGGCTCCGTAGCTCAGAGGATAGAGCAGCGGTTTCCTAAACCGTGTGTCGGATGTTCGACTCATCTCGGGGCCACCAGCAATTTTATAAACCAACCTACTTTACAGTAAAAGTCTATATTAAGCAAAAATATCCAGAGTCCTAATAATTTTTTCTGAAAATAGATTAGATCTTGTTCCTATAGAAAGCATATACAAAGTTTTAACTTTTAACATCATTTCATTACTATTTAAAAGACCTGTTTGATAGGTCTTTTATTTTATTAATTATATAAAATAAATTTTCCAACAAAACCCTTTCGTTATATCGAGTGAAAACATCTATATATTTTCCGGTAAAGATCTTTCATTATATCGAGTGAAAAGATCAATATACTTTACAATAAAGATCTCTTATTTTATCAAGTGAAAATATCCAGAGCACTAAGGATTTTTCACAAAGATAAAATAACTTAGATCTTTTAGAAAGTATAGCTAGTACTAAGGATTTTTTACGAAGATAAAATGAAATAGATCTTTCGGAAAATATCTATATAATTTCTTAGTTTATTGTTCAATTTGAAATACAGTTTATCATTTATATTTTAACATAAATAAAATCAATCTGGCAATCAAAAACTGTCGCTACTAATTTAACAAGTTTGTTAAAAACTAATCTCAACCAATTGACTGATTGGTACTTCTAATCTCTCTGCAGTATCTAATATTATTACACAAGCCTTTTCGTCATTCACAATCTCTTCAATCCAAACTGGTGCATCATGATATAAAACTTCAATTACTCCATGAGATTCAAAAATTTGGCGGGCACGTTTTGTTTCCAAAAGCCAGACCTCCTATGACAAAATTATATTTTTAAAACTCCAACAAACAATTTTCCTTGTATACCACTATTATCACCAGCTCTAAAATTTTTATTACAGTAAAAGTTTAATTTAATTCTTTAATTTTGTAATTTAATATGATATAATCATACAAACAATTATAACAAGCAGGTGTTAAAATGTTAAAAAATTTTCAAAAAGAGTTTCGAGAATTTGCTTTACGTGGAAATGTTCTTGATCTGGCAATCGGCGTGGTTATCGGTGGTGCTTTTAGTAAAATTGTCAATTCAGCAGTTAACGATGTTATTATGCCAGTTATTGGTCTAATTACTGGAAAAATTGATTTCACCAACCTTTTTTTATCCTTTAACGGAAAAACTTACAAAACACTGGCTGATGCAAAAACCGCAGGTGTTGCTACCTTAAACTATGGTAGCTTTTTAACCAGTATCGTGGATTTTATCTTGATTGCTTTTGCTATTTTCATCTTCATTAAAACAATTAATCGCATTCGACCTAAAGCTGCAGAAGAACAAAAAACCAAAGATTGTCCTTACTGTTTTTCTAAAATCTCAACCAAAGCCACTAAATGCCCTCAGTGTACTTCAAATGTAGGAAAAGTAGAAGCTGTAAGTTAAAAATCAAAGGGGCTGTTGCAAAATGCAACAGCCCCTTTTCTCACAACTCGACTTTTTTGGGTTTGTTAAAAGTAATCACACCTTTTTGCGGACAAGCATCCATACAAGCAAAACAATTGCAACATGTAGCAGGCATTTCATCATTAAGATTATGAATATCAATATAAAACGGACAGGCTGTTTCTGCCAAGCAAGTTTTACAATTTTTACACTGATTACGATTAAAATGTAATCGCCAAAAACTATTCTGTGCTGCTAAACTCCGATAAGCAGACAACCAGCAAAAATAGGTACAGAATTTACGCCACGGCATGATTAGCGAAACACTAAACAATCCATAAGCGAAGACCAATGGATACCATACTTCAGGAGTCAGATCAAAAACTGTTTCTAAGAAAAAAACAACAAACCAAGTAACTAACAAGGTAAAAGGAAGATATGGTGCATCTCGATCCACCTTACCACTCAGCCACATTTTGCTAGTCTCGCTTTGCGAAGTAATTACCTCTGGCAGCTTGGTAATTGGTCTTTGAAAAGAAAGATTTTTATATAGCGCATCTTGCAAAGTTGCATTAGGACAGATCCAACCACATAAAATTCGACCAAAAAAGAATGGTGCTAGAGCTACCGTAAAAACATTAACCATTCCCCAAAAGAAAAGCTCACTTTTCCCACCAATAATCCAGGTATAAGCTGATAAATAAAGGTATAGCATGAAAATTAATAGCTGTACTATAATTCTTACTTTAATAATCGGGATTCGCTTTCTCATACTTACTTTTTCACTACTTAGGCTAAAAAATAAAATTCCCATTGGAACCATTGATAACAACAAAACCCAGAAAAAATGTAGCAAATTTGAACCTGTAGCTTTAGCCAACCCCTGATTAGCAGTTAATAATGCCACAATTACTGGCAAAATCCAATTAACTGCTGCTAATTTAGGTCGTCCTTGATAAAACTGTAAATGAAAGAGATTAAATAAAATCACTCCTATAATTACAAAAATAGCATAGTCCAGTCTTTTTAAAAGAAAAACTCCCGCCAGATAATACCCTGCGGCAAGCAAAAAAGTGTATTTATGCAAATTAATAAAAGATTCACGCTTAATTATCACGCTTCTCACTCCTTTAACCTTTTAACAAAATTGGCACTAAGCTTTCCCATTCCTGAGCTGTCACCATCAAACCTGCTGCTAAATATGTGCCAAGCAAAACTAATCCAGTTAACATCAACCAAATACGGCGTGAAGTTGCTACCCCAGTACGACGTCCCATTGTCCAAAGCGAAACTAAATAAAGGATACTAATAAAAAACAGATATCCCCAGGGCGAATTAACCACTGCAACTCTTAAAGAACTTACTGATTGATTTTGCATATTATCAACTAATGTTTGCAAACCATGTGATAAAATTCCATTTAGAATCGCCACTGGAATAATGGTTACCGCCGTAAAGCGTAACGAGTCCAGATATTTACGATCACTTAAGATTAAATGAAAGATTATTGAGAGTAAAACAACTATTACGCCTCCGAATAATGCTCCACAGGTAGTGGCG